>JANRMC010000022.1:0-25004 GCA_033761915.1 Flavihumibacter sp. | reverse complement strand
CCCGAAAGCGAATATGAATGGGTAACGCATGAAGCGGTGATTGGTAAAGATGAAGTGGCGATTGCTATAATGGGACATAGAAAAATTCCGGGTACTAATAAAAAAACGGAAGAAGCCACTGGTGTTGGCGGCGCTAACCCCGGGCAGGAAGCGGCATGGGGCCCAAGCGGCACCAGAGAAAAACCAACCGGTTTAGGCATTGTAAATTTGCGTACAAGAGAAATGATTATTGCCGGGCAAACAAAAAGCGGCAGCGGTTTGTGGCATGTGAGTGGTTCTGCTGATGGACGCTTTGCTGTGGGAGATGATTTTGCCCGTAACATTTATTTAATTGACCGGCACAACAGCGAAATGATCTTATTATCTGCCGGGCATAAAACAACAGCGGCCGATCATCCGCATCCAACCATGAGTCCGGATGGTACTAAAATTCAAATACAATCAGCCATGCTTTCTCCCGATGGAAAATCTATGAATATTTGTATCATTCCTGTGCCGGAAGAATGGTTGAAGCGTAAGTATAATTAACAGCGTATGATGTTCAATTTTTTTTATTATGTAGCCGGCAACAGTAATTCATCTAAGCATTGGTTGCGTCGCACTCTTCAGCATTTAGTACTGTTGTCAACTTTTCTATGTAGTATCAATTTCGCATTCTCTCAAAAACCAGCGCTCAAACCACTCTTTGATGATCCGGTATACCACGGCGCTGCAGACCCTGTTATCATTTACAACAAAGCAAAAAACAAATGGTGGATGCTGTACACTAACCGCAGGGCATCCATCAATGATTCCACGGTGCAGTGGGTACACGGCACACGTATTGGCATGGCAGAAAGTAAAGATGGCCGCACATGGAAATATATTGACACAGCTAATGTCAATTATCGTCCCGATGAAGGTTACACTCACTGGGCACCGGATGTGATAGAACACAAAGGAATATTTCATATGTATCTTACCTATGTTCCCGGAACGTTTAAAGACTGGAATCATCCACGGGTAATTGTGCATTTAACCAGCACCGATTTAAAAAACTGGAAGTATCAATCTACTTTAAAACTGGTAAATGAAAAAGTAATTGATGCATCGGTATATAAAGTAAATGATACGTTGTGGCGCATGTGGTACAATAATGAAAAAGATGGTAAGAGTATTTATTATGCTGAGAGCAACGATTTATACCACTGGACAGATAAAGGCAAAGCCATTGCCACAAGGGGAGAAGGCCCCAAAGTTTTTTACTGGCACAACAAATATTTTATGATGGTGGATGCATGGAGGGGCATGGAAATTTTTGGCAGCGATGATTTACTGAACTGGAAAAAACAACCACAACGCATTCTAGAAAACCCCGGTAAAGGAAAAGACGATCAGGCCATTGGCGGGCATTGTGATGTGGTGGTGAATGATGGCAGGGCATATGTTTATTATTTCACTCACCCCGGCAGAAACAAAATAAACCCGGCCGCCAAAGGGAGCTTTGATGATAAACGCAGCGTAATACAAATTGCTGAACTTGAATATAGTAACGAAACTGTAACTTGCAACAGGGACAAACCCGTTATCATAAAACTTAAAAAGCCCTGATATATGAGCTACGTTGCTGCTGATGACCGTTACAATAAAATGCAATACCGCCGCAGTGGAAAAAGCGGCATTTTATTACCCGCTATTTCATTAGGCCTGTGGCAAAATTTTGGCGAACCGGATGATATGAATGTGTTTCGCCAAACACTGCACACCGCATTTGATAATGGCATTACGCATTTTGATTTAGCCAATAACTATGGCCCGCCCGCAGGCGAAGCAGAAACAAATTTCGGTAAAGTTTTTAAGCAAGATTTTACGGCTTACAGGGATGAAATGATTATTTCCACGAAGGCCGGTTATTATATGTGGCCCGGCCCTTATGGCGAGTGGGGCAGCAAAAAATATTTGGTAAGCAGTTTAGACCAAAGTTTGAAACGCATGGGTTTTGAGTATGTGGATATTTTTTATCATCACCGTCCAGACCCTAACACGCCGCTGGAAGAAAGTATGGCGGCGCTGGATTTAATTGTGCGGCAGGGTAAAGCATTGTATGTGGGTATTTCAAATTATCCGGCTGATACTGCCGCTGCTGCATTTAAAATATTGCAACAACTTGGCACACCTTGCTTAATTCATCAGCCAAAATATTCCATGCTCGACCGCTGGGTGGAAAAAAAGAACGATGCCGTAAATAAAAATTTGCTGCAAGTGGTGGATGAAAGCGGTGTGGGCTGTATTGTATTTTCTCCTTTGGCACAGGGCCTGCTTACTGATAAATATTTAAAAGGCGTTCCTGCCGAATCCCGTGTGGGCCGCAAACTGCCCAATGGTGCTTTAACAGAAAATGGTTTGGATGAAAATGTTTTAAGCAAAGTGGCTGCATTAAATGAGCTGGCCAAACAACGCAACCAAACCATGGCACAAATGGCTATTGCATGGTTATTAAGAGATAAACGTATTACATCGGTATTGGTGGGTGCCAGTTCTTCACAACAATTGTTAAACTCTATTGCTGCGGTTAATAATATTGAGTTTACTGATGAAGAGTTGAATGTAATTGAAGCAATTTTGAAATAATTTTTTTGTTACCAGCATTTGTTCCCTGATTGAGCATTGTTGTTTCGTATTTGCTGCTTCGTCACTCAAATACCTCACTTCAACTTTATTGCAGGGCGCATCTGTTAAATGTTTACTGCTGAATTTTGCATTGCTGTACAAGTGTACCCCGATAGCTTGGCTCAACCCCAATCGGGGTTTTCAACGAGCAACAATGCCCGGTTTTTTGCTAAGGTTGGGTACATAAAAATCTGATAAAACGGAATAATCTGTTTCGTTGAATCAATAGTTTCAACTGTTAATTTAATTTTAGTGTAAAATATTTTCTGTTTCTTTTCTTTAAATATAGCAAAGGCAATCAATCAAACAACAAACTAAAGAATTGTAGAATATTACAATTGTATCATATCAATAGGTTTTAGGTAAAACATTACAATAATCAAAAATGCTACTTAAGTAATGAGGCCATTATTTACTAAAAGCAAAAAGATGAAATTTATTTTTATGGTATTTACATTGCTATGTTGTGTAACGGCCAGTGCACAGGTGGATAGTAATTTTCACCTGTACCTGCTCATTGGTCAAAGTAATATGGCAGGCAGGGGTGTGGTGGATGCAGAAAGCAAAACTGTACATCCGCAAATCTTCATGCTGGATTCTTTAAACCAATGGCGCCCGGCCACTGACCCAATGCATTTTGATAAACCCATTGCCGGTGTTGGCCCGGGCATCAGCTTTGCAAAAAATATTTTAGGCGATGATAAAGAAATTAAAATTGGTTTAATACCGGGCGCATGGGGTGGCTCCCCCATAAAAGTGTGGGAAACCGGCGCCACTTATTTAAATGCGCATCCTTATGATGATGCCATTGCCCGTACAAAAATTGCCATGCAGAAAGGGGTTTTAAAAGGCATACTCTGGCACCAGGGCGAATCGGACAATGATTCTGTTAACGCACCACTATACTTAAGTAAATTGAAAGTATTAATTAACCGCCTGCGTACCGATTTGCAAAATCCGGGTCTTCCTTTTATTGCCGGAGAAATTGGCCATTTTAATAAGACAGATTTTATTAATGCTGTAATTAATCAGTTACCAGCTACCGTACTCAACACAGCTGTAGTTACTGCAAAGAATTTGTCTGACAAAGGGGATCAACTCCATTTTGATGCCATTGCTGCCAGAGAGTTGGGTAAGCGTTATGCAATAGCTATGCAGCAGTTGCAAAGTAACGCAGCCTTAAAATATCTAAAAAAATAGCTGCCAAATTATCTCTTTCTCCATGATGCAACAGGATAGCTTGTCAAGCTTGTAAAACTATCTTACAAGTTCTTAAAACGATTGTATGTACTATAAAGGCAGTCTTCTTTTATTTTTTTACTTTTTTCTTTTTACTTCTGTCACAGCCCAGCAAAACTTGTCCCGGGCTCGCCTCGGTAAACAAATTCAATACCTCTCCGGCACTGATGCCGCACATACTGTACAGTGGGATTTCTTTTGCACTGCCGGCCGCAACAGTGGTGAGTGGAAAAAAATACAAGTGCCCAGCAACTGGGAGCAGCAGGGCTTTGGCAATTATAATTATGGAAGAGATTATAAAACCAACGGTAAGAATGCACGGTTTTATGATGAGCAGGGAAAGTATAGATATGAGTTTAAAGTGCCTGCATCGTTTAAAGGTAAAGTGGTAAACATTGTATTTGACGGCAGCATGACGGATACTGAAGTGAAGATCAATGGTAAAAGCGCAGGTGCCATTCACCAGGGAGCATTTTACCGTTTTAAATATGATATATCGGCATTGCTTAATTATGATAAAACCAATTTGCTGGAAGTAACAGTAAGCAAGATGAGTGCTGATGCCAGTGTAAACAATGCAGAACGTTTGGCAGACTATTGGGTGTTTGGTGGCATCTTTCGACCCGTGTTTTTAGAAGCCTTACCAAAACAGTATATTGACTATGTGAGTATTGATGCAAAGGCTGACGGAAAATTTGCCATGCAGGTGTTACCCAAAAATTTAACTGCCGGCGCAACTGTTGTAACAACCATTACTGATGCCAATAAAAAAATAATAGGCACAGTTAAAGCGCCGGTTGATAAAAATGCAGTTTGTGTGATTGTAAATGCTTCCGTTCCGGGTGTAAAGTCATGGACGTCAGAATCACCCAATTTGTATAACGCAAACATTGTATTACAGGATGCAGCCGGGAAAAAAATATATGAGCTGAATGAAAAATTTGGTTTCCGCACTATAGAAATAAAATACGGGCAGGGCATATACATTAACGGTACACAAGTAAAAATGAAAGGCACTAACCGTCACTGTTTTTGGCCAGAAACTGCAAGGGCATTAAGCAGGGAAAACCAATTACAGGATGTATTACTGCTGAAAGAAATGAACATGAATGCAGTGCGCTGTTCTCACTATCCGCCTGATAAATATTTTTTAGAACTGTGCGATAGTTTGGGTTTGTATGTATTGGATGAACTGGCAGGCTGGCAAAAAGCATACAGCACAAAAGCTGGTGAGCCGTTGGTAAAAGAAATGGTGACAAGAGATTTGAATCATCCTTCTATAATTTTCTGGAGCAATGGTAATGAAGGTGGCCACAATAAAGAACTGGATGACGATTATGGTAAATATGATTTCTCCAACCGTCCTGTTATTCATGCACACCACCGCCCCGGCAACCAGCACAACGGCATTGATTGTAACCACTACGAAGATTATTACAGCACACAAAAAATTTTAAACGATTCACTTATTTACATGCCAACAGAAATGCTGCATGCGCAGGATGATGGTGGCGCAGCCGCAGCAATGGAAGATTTCTGGAACCTGCATTGGCGTTCGCAAAAAAGCGGCGGTGTGTTTGTTTGGGCAATGGTAGATGAATCGGTGATGCGTACGGATTTAAATAATGTTTTAGACGCAAACGGTTTAAATGCAAATGACGGTATTATGGGGCCGCACAGGGAAAAAGAAGGCAGCTTTAATGCACTCCGTGAAATTTTCTGCCCCATACAATTAAAACTGCCAAAACAATTACCTGCTGATTTTAACGGGCAAATTGCAATTGATAACCGTTTTCATTTTACCAATGCCAACCAGTGTACTTTCCATTGGGCATTGGTAAATTTCAGCAAACCCTTCGACCGCTTTGATGGTTATGTAGTAAAGCAAAAGGGTATAGCCACAGCGCCAAATATTGCACCAGTACAACAAGGAGCATTGCAATTACAACTGCCTGCTGATTATAAAAATTATGATGCGTTGGTGATTGTTGCTAAAGACCCATTTGGTAAAGAGTTGTATAAATGGACAAGCGAAATAAAAAGCAAGCAAGCGCAACTGGAAGGTTTTGTTACCATAAAGGATGGCGCTACCACTATTACAGAAACGGATACGGTTTACACAATAACTGGTGGAGAAGTAAGTGTGGTGCTTGATAAAAAAACCGGAACCTTAGTTACCACAAAAAATTCTGCCAATGATTATGTGCTGTCTTTCAACAATGGCCCGGTGCTGGTAAAAGGCAATGCAGCAGTGGTAAGTTCAAAATCATATAAAGAAGGAAATGATGCCATGGTGGAATTTACTTACAGCGGCGACATTAAATATGTAAAGTGGAAAATGAATAACAGCGGTTGGGCAACGATGGAATATGAGTACAGCGCCAATGGCGATTTTCCATTTACAGGCGTTAGTTTTAAATACCCTGAAAATTATGTATTGAGTGCAAGATGGCTGGGCAAAGGCCCGTACCGCCAATGGAAAAACCGCATGGCCGGCACACCGGTTAATGTGTGGCAAAATTTATACAACAACACACATACCGGTTATGCTCCGTTAATTTATCCTGAGTTTAAAGGTCATTACGGTGAAATTACCTGGATGGAATTAAGCACAGTGCAGGGTAAATTGTATATGGCAAGCCCAGACAGCGGATTGTTTGTTCGTTTGTTTGATGGTTATGCATTAAGCGATGCGGCAAAGCCACATCCTGAATTGCCGGTGGGTGATATTTCTTTTTTAGATTGCATTCCGCCAATCGGTACCAAACTTGCAACTGGTTTAACCACCAATACAAAAGTGTATGGCCCTATGAGTGAACTCAATCATGTTAGCGGCAGTAAAAAACGTACATTGTATTTTTATTTTGGCATGCCGAAGACTACGCAGGGTAAAGAAAATTATTCAAGACCGACGGTGGATAATGTATTTGCTCCTCACCCGTAAAGCGGAATAAAATAAGTAATTATGAACCCAGCTTCAATACGGCTATCAGCTTCTGTTGCGTCGCACACTTCATCGTTCCGTTCGCTATTCAGCAAATTGAACCATACAAAAAATACAAGGCATTTAAGGTTTCTTGTATTTCTTGTATGCCTTGTATGGTTGAATAAATCTTTTGCACAAAAAATAAATAGGGAACAAGTCGTAAAACGTCACAACATCCGCATCAATAAGATTGATTCACTATCTTCCTTATCAGTCGGCAATGGCAATTTTGCATTTACAGTAGATGCCACCGGCATGCAATCTTTTCCCGATGCTTATGCAAAAGGAGTACCATTGGGTACACAATCAGTTTGGGGCTGGCATAGCTTTCCCAATACAGAAAACCTTCAAATTGAACAGGCCTATAAAACCTACGACTTAGAAGGAAGAAAAATTTCTTATACCGTACAGGGCAAAGAAGCGGAGGCAAAAAAAGCAGTGGAATATTTCCGGGTAAACCAACACCGGTTGCAATTAAGCAATATTGGCTTGGAAATTAAAAGGAAAGACGGCTCGCTGGCGACAGTTAACGATATAAAAAATATCAAGCAGCAATTGGATTTATGGACTGGTTTCATCACCAGTTCTTTTACAGTGGAAGATGTGCCGGTAAGGGTTATAACTTTTTGCGATCCAAAAAACGATGCACTTCGTTTTGATATTAGTTCCCCACTGATTACTCAGGACCGTTTGCAAATACGCATAAGAGTGCCACAGCCAACCGGGCAATGGAAAGATGTTGGAAATAATTGGGAAGGAAGTACGGTTAAGTCGGCATTGAATAAAACATCATGGCATTCTGCTGCTATTACCTGCCAGTTGGATACTACAAAATACCACATAAAAGCACAATGGAATAACAGGGCTACAATTGATAAGGCGGCAGATAATTATTACCTGCTAAAACCCTATGCAACTAATAATTTTTCACTGAATGTTTTATTTACTCAAAATAAGCAGCAGGCTTTTAAAGACCTCAGCATTGAAGAAAATATAAATGTTTGGGAAAAATTCTGGCTCAGCGGCGGCGCTGTTGATTTTTCTGCCACCAAAGACCCAAGAGCTTTTGAAATTGAAAGAAGAACAATACTCTCACAGTACCTTACTAAAATTCAATGCTCCTCTGACTATCCTCCACAGGAAACCGGTTTAACCTACAACAGCTGGTATGGCAAACCGCATTTAGAAATGCATTGGTGGCATGCCGTGCATTATGCACAATGGGGCAGGGTGGAACTGATGGAAAAAAGTTTAGACTGGTATTTTAAAGTAGCCGATAAAGCCTTTGCCGTTGCCAAACGCCAGGGCTTTGAAGGATTGCGCTGGCAGAAGATGACAGATAACGAGGGTAATGAATCGCCTTCATCTGTGGGTGCATTCTTAATTTGGCAGCAGCCGCATTTTATTTATATGGCGGAGTTATTGTACCGGGCAAAGCCTACAAAACAAACCCTCAATAAATACAAAGGGCTCTTATTTGCTACGGCCGATTTTATGGCTTCCTTCCCTACCTACAACCCACAAACCAAAAAATATAATTTGGGTAAGGGTTTAATACCGGCACAGGAATGTTTTGAAGCCGTGCAAACATTTAACCCAACCTACGAATTAGCTTATTGGAGCTGGGCTTTGCAAAAAGCGCAAGAGTGGAGAAAGCGCTTAGGTTTAGCCCCCGATAAAAAATGGCAAAACATTATTGATAACCTGGCACCGCTTCCACAATTAAATGGTGTGTACCTGGCTACAGAAAGTACGCCTGATTGCTATGAACCCAACTCCAGGTACTTGACCGACCATCCGGCTGTATTGGGCACTTACAGTTCTTTACCGGCGGTGCATGGATTGGATACCACAATCATGAAAAATACTTTAGACACTGTTTTTAAAGTTTGGAAATGGAATGATACCTGGGGATGGGATTTTCCATTGGTGGCGATGACGGCTGCAAGATTACATTTACCAGAAAAAGCAGTGGATGCATTATTAATGCCGATAAAAACAAATACCTATTTAGTAAACGGCCATAATTATCAGGACGAACGTTTAACCATTTACTTACCCGGTAATGGTGGTGTATTGAATGCAGTGGCTTTAATGTGCACCGGCGCTGATGCAGATAGAGAAATTAATATCGGTTTTCCAAAAGAGTGGCAAGTGAAATGGGAAGGATTGAAAAAACTATTTTAGCCCCTAAATCCTAAAGGGGATTTGGATTCTGAAAATTGGAGAAATCTGATGTAAATTCAGTAGACTTTTATTGCCGGAAGGAGGATCTCAGTAAATTTTGCAGATCAGCAATGGGGTAGATAGCTCAGTAAAGAACAGAAAGTACAAGTGTGCGACGCAAGGAAGATGATGAGAGAACTTATGTTGGTAACAATCATACCATGACAAAAAAAATCAACCTAGTGTTTTGTTTGCTGTTTTTGCAAATATTTATTTGCGAGGCACAGCAACTGTGGCATAATAAAGAACGGCGGGTGCATTATTTGCCGCAGGGGAACAATTTTGTTTGTGTAAACCCAACGATGCGCTTCAACCGTGCTTTATATGGAACAAATACCGCGTTTAGGGTAGAGGCCGGCGACCTGCCTGAATTTGCCATGTATATGCCGGGCATGGGTGGTAACCTGCAATTTGCTTTGCAAAGTAACAACCAGCAAAAATGGTTAATAAAAGCAGATAGTATAAAAGCAGTATATCGTCCGGGCAGTATGCTATATGAAATCAGCGATTCATTATTAGGTAATGGAAAATTATATTTTATTATACTGGCATTAAGCAATGCAGAGGGGTTGGTGTTACAAATAAAAGGAGAAAATATTTCGGATAATGTAAAACTGGTTTGGATATACGGTGGCGCATCGGGCAAAAAATTCAGCAGGGATGGTGATATTGGTGCCGACCCGGAATCGTCTTTTTATCTGAAGCCCGAAAACTGCACAGATAATCAATACCAGTTGTTGAAAGATCGCTTTGTACTTACATACGGAACCGGAAAAATTTTAACAGAGGAAGAGCGGTATGCAATACAAACAAACCCTGAGAATGAGCTGAAAGGAGAACTACCGAAAAATGCAAAGCAAATTACAGGCTTCTTTCCTCCTTCATCGGTTATTAAACTCATAGACCCGGCACAACTTGAAACCGCATTTAATAATCAGGGGCCGATGCCGGTGAATTTATGCATCACAGGCAGTATGCCATTACAAAACGAAACGGAATATTTTCTTTTACATAATACTGCTACAGCAATTGTAAAAAGCGCAGCGCAGGAATTTGCTGATGCGGAGTGGTATCGCAGCAAAATAACAGAAAGGGTTAAAATACACACACCAGATAAATACCTCAACACATTGGCCGCTTCTCTATCTATTGCAGAAGAGGGCATATGGGAGGCCCCCACTTATATGCATGGTGCTATTGCATGGCGGATGCGGTTGAATGGATGGCGGGGGGCATACTCCGCCGACCCATTGGGCTTGCATAACAGAGCCAGAATGCATTTTGATGCCTATGCAAAATCGCAATTAACCACTCCGGCTACAACGGGTGTGGTGATGGACACTGCATTGAATCTTGCCCGTCATTTAGAAAAAATGGGTACTCAATTATTCAGCGAAGGATATATTACCCGCAACCCAAATGGTTATGTTGGGGCACATCATTATGATATGAACCTGGTATTTATTGACCAGTTGCTGAATCATTTTAATTATACCGGTGATACGGCTTATGTAAAACAACTATGGCCGGTAGTAAAGCGTCACTTGGCATGGGAAAGGAAAAATTTTGATGCCGATGGGGATGGTTTATATGATGCATATGCGGCCATTTGGGCCAGCGATGCGTTGCAGTACAGTGGTGGTGGCGTTACACATTCTTCAGCCTATAACTACCGGGCTAATAAAGATGCGGCTGCATTGGCAAAACTAATTGGCGAAGATGGCAGCCTGTATCAAAAGGAAGCCAATAAAATTTTAAAAGCCATTAATAAAAATTTATGGATGGGTGATAAAGGCTGGTACGCCGAGTATAAAGATTTGCTGGGAAATAAATTAGTGCATCCTGCCGCCGGGTTATGGACAATCTATCACGCAATAGATAGTAAAGTGCCTGATGCGTTTCAGGCCTATCAGAGCTTGCGTTATATAGATAATGTTATTCCGCACATACCTGTTATTGCAAAGGGCTGGGAGGAGAGTGACCTGTATTTACTGAGCACAACCAACTGGCAACCCTATACCTGGAGCTTAAACAATGTGGTGTATGCCGAAAATTTGCATACGGCATTGGCTTATTGGCAGGGTGGCAGAAATGAAGAGGCATATAAATTATGGCGAAGCACTATTTTAGAAAGTATGTATCTGAGTGCCAGCCCCGGTAATTTTCAGCAACTGAGTTTTTATGATGCTATGCGGGGTGAACTCTACCGGGACTTTGCCGATGGTATTGGTATGACGGCAAGAACTTTAATAGAAGGCTTATTCGGTATACAGCCTGATGTATTGAATAAACGGTTAATTATTAAACCGGGTTTTCCCGCAGCATGGGCAGATGCTGCCATTGAAACTCCCGATATAAAATTTTCGTTTTCAAAAAATGGGGATAGAGAAACATATATCATCCATCAGTTAAACAATACGCAATTGGGCCTGCAATTGATTATTCCTGCTTTAAAAGATAATATTGCCGGAGTGCTGGTGAATAACAAACCTGCCAAATGGAAAGCGGTTTCAAATTCAGTGGGCAAGCCATTTGTTGAAATGCATTTGCCTGCTGCTGAAAAATATGAGGTGGTTATTGTATGGAAGGGCAAAACCATTAATACCATTAGAGGCTACCGGCATGTGCCTTTTAGTTTTGAGGGGTTTCATACAAAAGCTATTTGGGCATCGGGGTTTAAGTTATACGATCCTCAACAAGTACTTAAAAACATATCAATTGATAATAATTCGCTTTCTGGCAGCTTTAATATAGAGCAAGGTCATCATACTTTTTTTATAAGAACAACACAAGGTTTATTTACCTGGTGGCAACCAATTGATATATTTATTACTAAACAATACCCGGCTATTGAAAAGGAGCAGCTATCAGTAGCTGCTGCGTTTGAAAAAGTGGATATGCATGTGTATTTTAATGATGAAGTAAATAATATTTTTAAAAACAAATATCGTTCTCCCAGGCCTGCATCTCCTACCTTGCAATTACCCGTGCAGGGCATAGGTAACTGGGCCTATCATTCCATCACCACCAATATCAATGATAGTGGCCTCCGGGTAAGGGCTGGCAATATCAATGAAATTACTATTGGTAAGATTCCGTTTTCAACCCCCTCATCAGAAAATAAAAATATTCTTTTCACTTCCATGTGGCATCAATACCCATCATCTGCCACCATACCATTGCATGGTAAGGCCTCTGCAGCATATTTACTAATGGCTGGCAGTACCAACCCCATGCAAAGCCGTATGGTAAATGGGCGGGTACTGTTTAACTATACTGATGGCAGTGCGGATACTTTGGCATTAAAAAACCCTGAAAACTGGTGGCCGATAGAGCAGGATTATTATACCGATGGTTTTGCATTTACTACCAATGCGCCAAAACCAATTCGTATTTCATTAAAAACAGGAAATGAAATTCCGCCAAACTACAAATACACCAGTATTAAAGGCTTTTCTAATTTTGTTATTGATGGCGGCGCAGCAACTATTTTGCAGCTGAACTTAAATAAAAGCAAGTCTTTAAAAAATATGGTATTGCAAACCGTGGCCAATGATGTGGTAATTGGGTTGATGGCTGTAACACTGGTAAGATGATCGTGCAAAAACGTATCTTACAAAACAAATCAGTTTTAATGAACACTATCCTCATCACTGCTGCGCAAATGCAGCAGTTGTTTACAGAAATTTTAATTAAAAACGGAATGACTGAAGAGGCCGCCACTTCCTGTGCTGCAGTATTTACACAGAACAGTGTGGATGGGGTGTATACGCACGGCTATAATCGCTTTGCCCGTTTTGTACAGTATATTCAAAAAGGCTGGGTAAAAACCAATGTACAACCAAAATGCGTCTACCAGTTTAATGGTATGGAACAGTGGGATGGCCAATTGGGGGCCGGTATTTTAAATGCCATACATTGTACCAACCGCGTGGTGACATTGGCAAAACAATCGGGCATTGGTTGCGTAGCTTTGCAAAATACCAATCATTGGATGCGCGGCGGTACTTATGCATGGCAGGCAACACAACACAATGTGGTGTTTATTGCATGGACCAACACCATTGCCAACATGCCCGCATGGGGTGCAGTAAATGCAAAGCTGGGCAATAATCCATTAGTAATTGGCTTGCCCTATAATAACAGCGCAATTGTGTTAGATATGGCCATGTCTCAATATTCTTTTGGCGCCATGGAATTGGCTGCTATGAAAAAGCAGGAGTTTCCGGTGGCAGCGGGTTTCAATCAAAACAATCAGTTTACCAATAAACCAGCCGAGGTATTACAAACCCGCCGGCCATTACCCATTGGTTATTGGAAAGGCGCCGGGCTGGCCTTGCTGTTAGATATTCTGGCAGCGGTTCTATCGGGGGGGCTTGCTACAACACATATTTCTGGCCAGCAGGCAGAAAAAAGTTTGTCGCAGGTTTTTATTGCCATTGACATCAATAAACTGCCCAATCATTCGGCCATACCAACCCTGCTCAACACAATTATTGACGACTACCGGTTGTCAATAGCCCAGGATGAAGCGTCCCGTATTACTTATCCCGGTGAGCGGGTGCTGCAAACCCGCCAGAATAATATGGCTAATGGCATTCCTGTTTTGCAAAATATATGGCAAACAATTGAAGCATTGAAGTAGTGGTAGGTAACCAGCCGCATAGCATGGTGCAGCATCGTTGCGTCGCACCCTTCAGCGGCAACCCAACTATCAGCAAGAAGCAGCACGTACCCGGGTTAAATAAAAAATGTATTTAATAGTATAAATATGAAACGTTTTCTGCTCTTATTTTTCTTAACACTTTACATAGCGGTGGGTGTTGCCCAGCAGGACAGTGTTTATGTATTTGCCTATTTTAAAAATAACGGGCAAGATGGATTACACCTGGCATACAGCACAGATGGGTTTAACTGGGTGGCTTTAAGAAATGATAGCTCTTTTCTTCAACCTATGGTTTCAAAAGATAAACTGATGCGTGATCCTTGCATCATTCGTGGCGCAGATGGTCTGTTTCATATGGTGTGGACGGTAAGCTGGAACGACCGCGGCATTGGTTATGCCAGTAGTAAAGATTTAATACACTGGAGTGAGCAGCAATTTATTCCGGTAATGATGCAGGAAGACAGTGCCCGCAACTGCTGGGCACCAGAAATTACATACGATGCCAAAAAGAAACAGTATATGATTTATTGGGCCACTACCATACGTGGCAAGTACCCGGCAGATCCTTCGGTAGAAAGCGGTTACAACCACCGGATGTACTACGTGTTAACCAAAGATTTTAAAACCTATACCAAAACAAAACTACTTTACGATAAGGGGTTTAATGTAATTGATGCCACCATTGTACCCGATGGAAAGCGCTTTATTATGTTTTTAAAAGATGAAACCCGTACGCCGCCACAAAAAAATATTCGTATTGCTACCAGTAAAAATTTAACCAAAGGATTTTCTGAACCTTCTGCGCCCATTACAGGAAATTACTGGGCAGAAGGGCCCACGACTTTAAGAATTGAAAACAACTGGGTTGTTTATTTTGATAAATACCGGGATCATCAATATGGTGCAATACAATCAACCGATTTGCAAAACTGGACCGATGTTTCAGATAAAATCAGCCTGCCCAAAGGAATCAGGCATGGTACTATATTTACGATAACTGCTGATGAACTGAAGGTTATAAAAAAACAATAGTTATTCAATTTCTTTTACCCGGCTTACCATCATACTGATGCCCAGGCCAAGTATGGCAATTACAACAAAAGAATATTGCAGTCCTGCCAGTTCAGCTATATAACCAATAAGTGGTGGCCCCATTAAAAATCCTAAAAAGCCAATGCTGCTTACGGTGGCAATGGCAATACCACTGGCTACATGGGTGGCTTTACCCGCCGTGCTATACACCATGGGGATGATGCTGCTTACACCAAAACCCACAATTAAAAAACCAAGAGTGGCAGTAATAAGATTAGGAAACAAAACAGCAATCAGCATTCCGGTAAAAATTAAAATGCCGCTTAGCTGCACCATTTTTTTTCTGCTATACCGTTGCGCCAGCCAATCGCCTACAAAACGCCCGGTGGCCATCATAATCATAAAAGACGCATACCCTAAAGATACCAGTGAGCCCTTTGCCTGTACTACTTGTTTAAAATACACACCACTCCAGTCAAACATACAGCCTTCTGCACTCATACAGCAAAAAGCAATGATACCCAGTTGTAACAGGTAGCCTTGTGGCCATTGAATTTTTTTAAAGGAAGCTGCTGTTTTACTGGTTGGGGTTAGCAATAGGTATTTATTAAATACCAGCATCAGTGAGATAACAAGTGCCGCAACAATCCAGAAATGATAATAGGGTATCATGTCTAAACGCATCATCAGAGAACCTATTAGGGCGCCGCTGAAACCGGCTGTACTCCATATGCCATGAAAGGATGCCATAATGGGCCGCTCAAAAAGTGCTTCTGCATGAACAGCCTGAGTATTGACAGATATATTACAGAGATTACCAAAAACACCAAATACAAACAATGCCAATGCTAATTGCCAAGATGCGGTTACCAACCCGATATTGGTGAGTGAAACAACATAACCAATTACTGCTATTCTTAAAACATATTTGCTGCCAAAACGGGTAACCGCCCGGCCACTAAAAGGAAGGGTAAGCATTTGGCCTAAAGGCAGCGCCAATAAAATACTTCCCAATCCTGCTTCACTTAATTGCAAACTGGTTTTTATATCTGGTATGCGGCTGGCCCAGCTTGCAAAAGAAAGCCCCTGGCAAAAGAAAAATACAGATACCGCAATTCGTACCTGCACCTTACTTAAGGGATTTGATAATGTAGATAAAGTAGTCAAGCGTAAAAATATGGGCAAAAATAATTTAAATCAGGCTGGCATATATCAAATAATTAACAAGTAAGATCAAAAAAATACTGATAAGCGGTTTAATAGGGCTATGAACTGCTGTTTTGTTTAGCTCTTATTGTTTCAGGATACAACAGGACGCTGCCACTCTGCGTAAACTGTATTTTACAAGTCTTGTTTAATAGTAGCAATACCGATGAACGGATTGCGACGCAACGATGTTTGGCCAGTGTACGGATGCTGGTATAAAAAAAAGAACATGCTTAAAAAAATTTGCTTGGCCATTTTACTATTTAAAGTAGCACTTGTATCGGCTCAAAACGCTGTGCCCACCTGGGTAAAAAATGTGGGTGCCAAATCGTTTCCGGCCGCAACCCACATTATTCTGGCAAACGATTTTGGTGCAGTTAGTGATACTGTTACAATCAATACTGCCGCTATTCAAAAAGCCATTGACGCCTGTGCTGCTAAAGGAGGCGGTAAAGTAATTTTTAAAAAAGGCGTTTATGTTACGGGCAGCCTGTTTGTAAAATCAAATGTAAATCTGCAAATTGATGAAGGCGTTTTAATACTGGGTTCGCAGCGGTTTGAAGATTACCCGGAAATGCAAAGCCGAATTGCGGGTATTGAAACCAGCTGGCCGGCGGCACTCATTAATTTTATTAATGTAAAGAATGCTGCTTTAACCGGTAAGGGTATTGTAAACGCAAGGGGTAAATTTTGTTGGGATAAATATTGGGCCATGCGAAAGGACTACGATACGAAAGGCCTGCGCTGGATTGTGGATTACGATGCCAAAAGAGTTCGCACGGTATTGGTACAAAATGCGGCAGACATTACTTTAAAAGATATCACTTTTAAAAATGCAGGTTTCTGGACGGTACAATTATTATACTCCACCCGCCTTACTGTAAATGGCATTATCATTAAAAATAATGAAGATGGCAGTGGCCCCAGTACAGATGGGGTGGATGTAGATTCTTCTACATGGACTTTAATTGAAAACTGTGATATTGATTGTAATGACGATAATTTTTGTTTAAAAGCCGGCAGAGATTGGGATGGCCTTCGGGTAAACAAACCTACTGAGTATGTAGTAATAAAAAAATGCGTTGCCCGAAGAGGCGCCGGGCTGGTAACATTAGGCAGTGAAACCAGCGGCAGCATCCGCCATATTTATTGTACTGATTTATTTGCCAGGCACACCGATAATGGATTGCGTATTAAGTCGGCCACTACCAGAGGAGGTATGGTGGAAGATGTATATTTTGTAAACTCCATTTTAGATTCTGTACGTAATGCGTACCAGTTTAATCTCAACTGGTATCCGGCATACAGCTATAGCGAATTGCCCAAAGGCTATAACTACGATTCCATTCCCCAGCACTGGAAAGCCATGTTGCAAAAAGTAACTCCGGCTGAAAAAGGCATCCCCCATGCCCGCAACTTTTATATCAATAATGTTAAAATAACCAATGCATACAAGGCTTTTGAAGTAAACGGCCTGAAGCAATCGCAAATACAAAACTTCCGCTTCACCAATTCAACCATTACCGCCCATCTATTGGGCGATATGATTTTTGCAAGCGGTTGGGTCTTCAGCAATTTTGAATTGGCCATTACGCAAAAGCCAGAAGAAAAAAAGAAAGCAGGCGGGGCTGCTGAAGAAGAACGTTTAAAATAAACTGCCATTAAAATGAAAAAATTACATTTTACAATACTCTGTTTAGTTGCATCATTATTGACGGTGGCACAATATCAAATGGAGTATTTAACAAGAGGGGTGCTGGCCATACCTGCAGCCAGCCAAACTAACTTCATTAGTTGGCGTTTGCTGGGTAACGATGTGCCGGGCACCTGTTTTAATCTTTACAAAACGGTAAACAGTAAAACTGAAAAATTAAATAAAGCCCCTTTAGAGCGGTCTAATTTTACAGACACCCATGCAGATACAACTGCCGTAATAACATATACTGTAAAAGCCCTAGTACATAAAAAAGTAGAAGCAACAGGCAGCAATTATATTTTAAAACCGGGGGCCAAAAAATATCTCTCAATTCCGCTGCAAACTCCTGCTGGGTATACGGCAAATGATGCCAGTGTGGGCGATATGGATGGTGATGGCAATTATGAAATCTTAATTCATATGACAGGCCGTGGGCACGATAATTCACACTCAGGCATTACAGACCCGCCCATTTTTCATTGTTATAAATTAGACGGCACCCTGCTTTGGAAAATTAATTTAGGAAAGAATATCAGAGAAGGGGCTCATTACACCCAGTTTATGGTATATGATTTTGATAGCGATGGCAAAGCTGAAGTAGCCATGAAAACGGCAGATGGCACAACAGATGCATTAGGAAATAGTATTGGCGATAGTACTAAAGATTATCGTAACGAAACCGGTTATATTTTATCGGGCCCTGAATACCTTACGATGTTTGATGGCCTAACCGGCAAGGCATTATCAACCGTTGCTTACGATCCGCCCCGTCATCCGGAAACGCTGTATCCCACCACCAGCCAGTTAAAATCATTGTGGGGCGATGGCTATGGTAACCGGATGGATCGTTTTCTGGCTTGTGTGGCCTATCTGGATGGGCAGCACCCTTCTTTAGTAATGTGCAGGGGGTATTATACCCGTACCGTATTAGCGGCTTGGGATTTTAAAAACAAACAATTAGTAAAACGCTGGGTTTTTGATTCTGATAAGCCCGGCAATAAATCTTATAGCGGGCAGGGCAATCATAACCTAAGCGTAACAGATGTGGATGGAGACGGCAAAGACGAAATTATTTACGGCCAAATGACCGTAGATGATAATGGATTTGGGCTATACACTACCGGTATTGGCCATGCAGATGCCTTGCATGTAAGCGATCTCGATCCCTCATTGCCCGGGCTGGAAGTTTTTAGTATTCAGGAACGTTTCGGAGATGCAGGCGCCAACTTTCGCAGTGCTAAAACGGGCGAAGTATATTGGAAAAAACCATCAGTAAAAGCTGGGGATGACGGCGAAGGTCCCGGCCGCGGCCTTGCATTAGATATAGACCCCCGCTACCCTGGCTTTGAGTGTTGGGTGGCCGGCGCAGGCATTACCGGTATGTTTGATTGTAAAGGAAATAAAATTGCCGACCGCACACCCGCCTGCAACATGGGTATTTATTGGGATGGTGATGTACTCAGTGAAATACTCAATGGCGTAAACATCAGTAAATGGAATTATGAAACCAGTGCTGCAGATAAACTATTTGACGCAAGAGATGAAGGTTGCGCCAGCAACAACGGCACAAAATCAAACCCTTGCTTAAGTGCAGATATTTTAGGAGACTGGAGAGAAGAACTCATTTGCAGAACCAGCGATAGTAAAGAGTTGCGTATATATAGCACCACCATTGCTTCGGCAAAAATGTTTTATACGCTTATGCACAATCCGCAATACCGTTTAAGTATTGCCTGGCAAAACGTAGCCTACAATCAGCCGCCACATGTAAGTTATTATTTAGGAGAAGGTATGGCAACACCGCCGCCACCACCTATTAAAATAATAAAAAAATAATGGTAGCCAGCAGCAGAGCCACGTCTCAGCAGCCGTTGCGTCGCACCCGTTAACAGCAGTGCCCTGCTCATCAAAAAAAAGTAAAAGCTTATGCGCTTAAAACAATATCAATACTTATTACTGCTGCTGTTGTTGTGCAGTGCATTTACAGTATTGCAACCAAAAAAATCCACGCTTTATATTATCGGAGACTCCACCGTTCGCAACACCAACCGTCCGCAATGCGGCTGGGGCGAGATGATGCATGAGTTTTTAGATACTGCACAAATCAATATCAGTAATCAGGCAATGGCAGGGCGCAGCACCCGTACGTTTGTAAAAGAAAAACGCTGGGATAAAGTATTGTCAGCACTCCAACCCGGCGATTTTCTCATTATGCAATTTGGGCACAATGAGGGTAGCAAGCCCGATACTTCAAAAGCCGGTTACCGCGGCGTTTTACGAGGTACAGGAGAAGACACCATACAGCTACACTGGAAAGACAGTATTATAGAAGTGGTGCATACCTACGGATGGTACCTTCGCAAGTTTATCCGCGAAGCAAAACAAAAAGGGGCCACACCCATTGTTTGTTCTATGATACCCCGCAACCAGTTTGAAAACGGAAAAGTAAAAAGGGCCGGAAACGACTTTGGCAAATGGGCCCAGGAAGTGGCAACAACAGAAGGGGTATTTTTTATTAACCTTAACAGCATAACTGCAGACAAATACGATCTGCTGGGGCCAGACGAAGTAGCCAAACTTTTTTACAAAGACCACACACATACCAATGAAGCCGGTGCAAAAATAAATGCGGCTTCGGTAACAGAAGGGCTTGCGCTCCTTCAGCAATGCGGTTTAAATAAGTATTTGCGTAAAGCCAAATGAATTTTTAAAGTATTTACTTCTTATGCAAAAAAATGGATTGTTTGTTTTAGTTTGTTTACTGTGCCTGCATCAATTAGCGGCGCAGCAAACTGCTATACGGGTGAAGTATAATTTTAATACCGGCTGGAAGCTGCAAATGGGCGATGATTCTCTTGCAAAAGAAATAAACTATAATGATATAAACTGGAAGCCGGTATCCCTGCCACATGCGTTTAATGAAGACGATGCGTTTAAGAAATCAATTGCAGATCTTACTACGGGCGTTGCCTGGTACCGAAAACATTTTAGTATAGAGAAGGCAAATGCCGGCAAGAAAATATTTATAGAATTTGAAGGTATTCGTCATGCCGGTGAATTTTACCTGAATGGTAAATTTGTTGGTCGCAGCGAAAACGGCGTTATGGCTTTTGGTTTTGATATCACCGATGCCGTTAACTGGAAAGGAGACAACGTGCTGGCAGCAAGAATTGATAATAGCTGGGGTTACCGGGAAAAAAGCAGTAACAGTCCTTACCAATGGAGCGACCGTAATTTTTATGCCAACTATGGGGGCATTAATAAAAATGTGTACCTGCATGTGATGGGCAAACTATATCAAACACTACCCTTGTATGCTAATTTAAAAACAACCGGTGTTTATATAACAGCAGCCAATTTTGATATTACCAATCATAAAGCAGTTATTACAGCGCAAACAGAAATCCGCAATGAGTATTCAATACCTCAGCAGTTTTTGTATGAAGTGGTTATAGAAGATGCTGTTACCGGTAAAAAAATAGCCACCGGTAATGGCGGTAGTTTTACGGTTAATGCCGGAGAAACCCGACAAATAAAATCAACACTACCAGTAAGCCAGTTAAACTTTTGGAGCTGGGGTTATGGATATTTATATAATGTGTACACAAATTTAATTGCGGGTGGTAAAATAATAGATCAGGTTAAAACCACTACCGGTTTCAGAAAAACGGCTTTTAAAAACGGGATGCTGTATCTTAACGACAGAGCTATACATTTAAAGGGCTATGCCCAACGCACCACAAATGAGTGGCCGGCGATGGGTTCAGCGGTGCCGGCGTGGATGAGTGATTACAGTAACCAGTTAATGGTTGCCAGTAATGCTAACCTTGTGCGTTGGATGCATGTTACACCTTGGAAACAAGATGTTGAAAGTTGCGATAGGGTGGGTTTACTGCAGGCAATGCCAGCGGGAGATTCTGAGAAAGATGTGGATGGCCGCCGTTGGGAGCAGCGTATGGAAGTAATGCGGGATGCAATTATTTATAACCGCAATAATCCCAGTATTATTTTTTATGAATGTGGTAATAACGCTATTAGTGAAGCACATATGCTGGCAATGAAAGCCATCCGTGACAAATACGATTCTTTAGGTGGAAGGGCTATTGGTTCACGCAACATGCTGGATAGTAAAGTGGCAGAATACGGCGGCGAAATGTTGTACATTAATAAAAGTGCCGGCAAGCCCATGTGGCAGATGGAATACAGTCGCGATGAAGGATTGCGTAAGTATTGGGATGAATATTCTCCTCCTTATCACAAAGAAGGCGCCGGACCTTTGTATAAAGGTGGCGATGCCAGTGCGTACAATCACAACCAGGATGCTCATGCCATTGAAAACATTGCAAGATGGTACGATTACTGGCTGGAGCGACCGGGAACCGGAACCCGGGTAAACGGCGGTGGTGTTAATATTGTTTTTTCTGAAAGCAATACGCATTACCGGGGTGAAGAAAACTACCGCAGAAGTGGTGAGGTGGATGCGATGCGTATTCCTAAAGATGGGTTTTATGCGCATCAGGTAATGTGGAATGGTTGGGTGAATACTGAAAAGCCCGGCATACATATTTTGGGGCATTGGAATTATGCAAGCGGTGTTGTAAAAAACATTTACGTGGTTTCGTCTGCATATAAAGTAGAATTATTCATAAATGATAAATCGGTGGGTATGGGTGAGCAGTGTAACCGATTTTTATTTACGTTTAAAAATATTGCGTGGCAACCGGGTACTGTAAAAGCAATTGGCTACGATGCCACTGGCAAACCACTGGCTGCAGCTGCACATGAAACTGCCGGTAGCCCTTATGCAATACGTTTAAAGCCTATAAATTCACCAATAGGTTTTATTGCAAACGGGGCAGATCTTACATTGGTAGAAGTGGAAGTGGTGGATGAAAAGGGACAGCGTTGCCCCACTGCATTAAATATGATTCACTTTACATTAAAAGGACCAGCTACATGGCGGGGAGGGATTGCACAAGGCCCCGGTAATTTTATATTGTCAGATTCTTTACCGGTTGAATGTGGTGTTAACCGGGTGTTGATAAGAGCTACCAATCAGCCGGGTGTTATTACTTTAACCGCAACCGCAGATAGTTTGAAAGCTGCCAATCTGCAATTGAGCAGTCAGCCATTTAAACAACTGAATGGCCTCTCCTTACAAATGCCATCAGATGGTTTAAAACCGCTGCTTGATAAAGGTCCGACACCTGCTGCCCCTTCTTTTAAGGTTATAAGGAATGCATTAAAAGTAAAAACGGCCAAAGCAGGTGCTAATAACGATAAAGTAGCTGCCAGCTATGATGATAATGAAGCCAGTGATTGGGTGAATGATGGGCAACTTGCTACGGCATGGGTAGAATATGAATTAGAAAATGAAACTACTATTCATGAAGTGGCGTTAAAGCTGAATAATTTCAGAACCAGAACCTACCCGTTAAAAATATCTGTAGATGGAAAAGTGGTTTTTAAAGACACCACTACCCGTAACCTGGGTTATTTTACGGCACGGTTTGCACCCGTGAAAGGCAGTACAATTAAAATAGAATTGTATGCTACCGGACAAATAAAAGAAGTAGAAGGCACTGAAGTAAATGGAAAGAAACTGGATGACGGTGTTGCCCGCAATGATGCCAATGCAAAAGGTACGTTTAGCATTATTGAAGCAGAATTTTATGAAACAAAACAATAAATGAAATATATGAAACTGGTACATGTATTATTGGTAACCGCTGTTGCAGCTATGGCCTTTACTGTAAAAAAGCAAAAGCCTGTATTTTATATTATAGGCGATAGCACCGTTAAAAACGGCGATGGTACCGGAAAAAATAACCAGATGGGCTGGGGTAGTGTGATTGCGCCATACTTTGATACTACAAAAATAGTGGTGAGTAATCATGCTATTGGCGGAAGAAGCAGCCGGACATTTATAACAGAAGGCCGCTGGACTAAAATTTTGGAAACCCTGAAAAAAGGAGATTATGTGATTATGCAGTTTGGTCATAATGATGCCAGCCCCTTAGATGATACGGCCCGGGCAAGAGGAACCATACGTGGCATTGGATACGATAGTGTGCAGATATATAATCCGATTAGAAAAATAAAGGAAGTGGTATATAGTTACGGTTGGTATATGCGGAAGTATGTAAAAGAAGCCAAAATAAAAGGGGCAATACCCATTATCTGTTCTCTGGTGCCCCGTAACAACTGGAAAGATGGAAAAGTGGTACGGTCTGACAGTAGCTATGCCTTGTGGGCCCGCCAGGTGGCTATTGAAGAAGGTGCTTATTTTATTGAACTGAATGAATTGGTTGCAGCCCGCTATGATGCCATGGGGGCGGATGCCGTTAAAAAATTTTTTCCGGCAGATAATACGCATACCAATTTACCCGGTGCTGAGTTGAATGCTTCTATAGTGGCGGCAGAATTGAAAAGAATACAGCCGGGGAAATTAAAACGCTATTTAAAATAATTATAAAGAAATAGCACCTGAATAATTGCTGAACAGGGCGGTGCTGTTAACGGGTGCGACGCAACCACTGCTGCTGCGGGTACAATAGCCGGTAACATAATCAACCATATTAAACTTCAGGATGCTACAGGATTGGTTGGCTATGAAAATGAACTAACATAGCAGTTTATTTTTAACCAACTCTGCTGCTGTATGAACCGGATATTTTTATTGATTACTGTATTGTTTTTGGGTGCAGGGGTACATGCACAAAGACTGCCCAATAAGAAAAAAGTATTGCAAACCCTGCGGTTAACCAATCAATACTTTATGAATAAATGGCCCGATGCTGGCAAGCCTATTTTTACCAATATAGAAAGACCCAGTAATATTTGGACGAGGGCCGTTTACTACGAAGGCCTGCTGGCATTGCATGCCGTGGATAAACAACAAGTATATTATGAGTATGCCCTGCAGTGGGGCGAAAAACACCAATGGGGTTTAAGAGGTGGTATTAAAACCCGCAATGCAGATAACCACTGTTGCGGACAAACTTATATTGACTTATACCTGCTGGATGGTAAACAACACCCGGAAAGAGTAAGAGATATTAAAGCATCTGTTGATACCATGATGCGTACCTCAAAAATTGATGACTGGAACTGGATTGATGCACTGCAAATGGCAATGCCTGTTTTTGTAAAGCTGGGTAACCTGTATACCGATACCAGTTATTTTAACCGCATGTATGAAATGTATGCCTTTACCAAATACAAACACGGCGGCAATGGTCTTTACAATGCTGCAGATAAATTATGGTGGCGGGATAAAGATTTTGTACCTCCGTACAAAGAGC
>JANRMC010000021.1:0-21204 GCA_033761915.1 Flavihumibacter sp. | reverse complement strand
AGCCAAGCCTTGATATTGGTACCTACATTGTACTTTTCTTTGTTTGCAAGGGCTCTGTACAAGGTTTCCTGGTAAAGATCTTGCGCGGCTTCATTATCTCTTGTTAGAGTAACAGCAAATGGCTTCAAAAACTCTGCATTGCTAACCAGCATTTGGTTGAAGTCTAGCGTTGACATATACTACTGTTTAATGTTTAAGAATACAAATTTAAACAGAATTGTTTGAGGTAAAAAAAATTTTGTTTAATTATTTTGATAAAATGTATAAACAAAATATAGCTCTTGGTTTTATTATAAATTGGCAACGTACTCTGTTACCTCAGAGAGAGATCTTTTAAAATTGACATTTGAGGGAACTTTCTTTTTGTAATGCTGCGTTATCAAACCAGACACAACCATTTGATAATCATTTAACTTTATTTGTACCTGGTTTAAAAACCGCTCAAAATTAAAGTTTGCAGCTACTGAGGTGAGATGACTGTAGAGATAATCAGGCTTTTTTAACCGGGCCACAAACTCAATATCTGAAATGGGCACATTAGCGCCAAGGTATAGTGTTTTAACACCCCGGGTTTTTAGGAGGTAATACATATACAGTAATCCCAGTTCATGATGCTCGCCTTCTGGTAAAAAAAGCAAAACAGTTCTATTTGAATTTAAATGGGTAAACGCCCCTTCTATACCTACAATCAGCTTTTGCCTTATAATGTTCGTTACTAGATGTTCTTGTGCGGGATTAACATGATTGGTGAGCCAAAGAATACCAATGCGCTCTAAAAATGGAAACAATACCTGTGTAATAGTGCGGTCGATACCTTTAGACATGATATGGTTATCCAATACCTGCTCAAAATGCTCCATGTCTAAGTCAATCATATGCTGTATCAGCGTATTAACTATTCTTTCCTGCTGTGCCTGAACATTGGATAGAGAAAGCAGTTTTTCATTAATTTCCGCTTCCGACATTTTATCGATGTGTGAGATTTTGTAGCCGTACTTATTCAGCAAAGAAATATTGAGAATAACCTTCAATTCTTCGTTGCTGTAAAACCTGATATTGGTTTCTGTACGGTTAGGCTTAATAAAAGAATAGCGCTGCTCCCATATTCTGATGGTATGCGCCTTGATGCCTGATAAATTTTCCAGATCTTTTATTGTAAACGCATTCATAATCTCTATTACAATGCTAAACTACTATTTGTTTAAAAGTTGTTTTAAAATATTAAACAATATTATTTTGTTCATTGACATTGAAGCAAATAATAGTATTCATTAAACAGTAAAACTGCTATAATCCCAGCCTAAGGGTATCAAATACATTAAAAAAAGGAAAGTTATTCTTTTGAAGAACTCAAAAGATTGCCTAGCAGATGCTGCACCTGTTGCAGCTGAGTGGCAATATTATGGTGAGATTGTACAAACTGAACTCCCTGAGTTCCTAAGGTTTGTGAAAGAGAACTATCACTAAGAAGAGATTCTATATACAAAGCAGCTTCGTTAATATTTCCGGGTTGGTAAACAAAACCCGTGACTTTATGCAGAACTATTTCTGCAACAGCCCCCACAGCGGCACTAACAACAGGCTTTCCGGCTGCCTGTGCTTCCAGTAAAGAAACCGGGGTACCCTCATTATCTGATGTAAGCACCACCATATCCAATCCATTCATTACCTCAGGCATATTATATTGCCACGATGTAAATGTAACAAGCGCCTTTTGCGGCTTGTTTGGAAAATAAGTGTAGTCAATATTTAAATTACATAATTTCTTCTCCAACTGAATGCGGAGCTTTTCACCGTCACCTACTACAAAAAACCGAAGTGGTCTGGATGTGTGCTTCTTTAAAACATCAATTAAGTTGATGAAAAAAGTATGGTTCTTTATTAGTGCAATTCTGCCTACAATACCAATAGCAACTTCCTGCTCTTCCAGCAAATACTTTTGCCGGAATTGCTTCCTAAGGCTTCCATCTGCATCTTTAAATAAATTTGTTTGTATGCCAATAGGTATATGCACCAGTTTTTGCACGGGAGCAATTTTATAAATTGTTGCAAGATCGTGCTGTTGCTTTTTACTTACTGTAATAATACAGGTAGTTTTAGATGCTGCATAACGCTCCAGCTTTATTACAATATCTGAAAGCAGTTTATTAAAGTAACCAGCAAAAACATCTCCATGATAGGCATGCACTATAACAGGCACTTTTTCTTTAGCTGCCGCCAGCCTGCCCAAAAAACCAGGTTTGGCACCAATAGTGTAAACAATAGCTGGCTTGTACTTATTGATTACTCTTTTTAAATGAAAATATGCACGATAATCTTTTACCGGGTTAATACTTCTTTGTAAAGAAGGCAATTGAATATGTGTAATATCATGCAGGTATTTTTCATACCCCAATACTAATACTTCATCTGTTTCTTTTTTACCCGTTATTAATACCACTTTATAATACTGCTTCAAATGTTGCAGTAACAACAAAGTATTCATGGCAGTACCACCAATAACCAATCGGTTTAATATAAAAAAAATAACAGGCACAGAAATTAAACGGAAAGTACAGGGTTTTGTAATAACCCTGCGTCGAGTAAGGTATTGAGCGGACGCATAATAGCAGTACCCTGCCGCAACACATCTAAATGGCGCTGATGATGCAGATCGGTTCCTACCAGGTTAATCATTTGCTGCTCTATCATCCATGTTGCCAGATCAGAAGAAATTTTACCATAATACCCGCAGAGTGATAACAGGTTTAATTGAAACAAACAACCCATATCTTTTAACTCGTGATAAATTTTTCTTTGTGTGGCAAAAAACTGGTAACGCTCAGGGTGCGCCAATATGGGGGTATAGCCCTTAATCTGCAGGTTAAATATCTTTTCTTTAAGGTTAAGCGGCGGAGAAACAAATGAAAATTCTACCAGCACCATTTTTCCGTTAATTGTAAGCAATGGTTGCCCTTGCTGCAACATCTCATCAAAATGATCATCCAGAAAATATTCAGACGCAGCTTTTACGGGCAATTCATTTGTGTGCTCCTTTAAATTATCAAGCGAATGCTGAATAGTTTCCGGCGTATTCTTATACATATCCCACATGGTATGAGGCGTGGTAATAAATTGCTGAAAACCCAGGTCCCTCAAGCCATCAATCAGTTTCAGGCTATCGTTAACAGTTTCAGCACCATCATCTATACCAGGTAGCAAATGAGAGTGCATATCGGTTTTTAATGCACTAAAATCGACAGGCGTGGCGGGTAATTTCTTTTTAAAAATGCTAAACATGCTTCAAACTACAACTATGCTGTTTCTTTACTGTTAAGTACAGGATAAATTTTTTTAAACTCTTCGTATGTTTTGCGGATGCCAGTTTCCAAATTAATCACAGGCTTCCATCCCAATGCAAATAATTTTGAACTGTCCATTAATTTACGCGGTGTGCCATCGGGCTTGCCTGTATCATGCACCAGATTACCGGCATAACCCACAATTTTACTAATAAGTAAGGCCAGCTCTTTTATAGATAAGTCTTCCCCATAACCAACATTAATAAAACCAGGTTCGTTGTAATGCTGCATTAAAAAATAGCAGGCCGCTGCTAAATCATCAGCATGCAAAAACTCCCGCAGCGGTGTGCCACTGCCCCATAATACCACTTCTTTGCTATCTGCCAGTTTAGCTTCATGAAACTTTCTGATAAGTGCCGGCAGTACATGCGATGTTTGTAAATTATAATTATCGTTGGTGCCGTATAAATTAGTAGGCATCGCAGATATAAAATTACAACCGTACTGGCTGCGATAAGCATCGCACATTTTTATACCTGCAATTTTTGCAATGGCATAGGGCTCGTTTGTAGGCTCCAGTTCGCCGGTAAGCAAATAGGTTTCTTTTAAAGGCTGCGGTGCCAGCTTGGGGTAAATGCAAGAAGAACCTAAAAATAATAATTTCTCCACCCCATTTTCATACGATGCATGTATGATATTGTTTTGTATCATCAGGTTATCGTATAAAAAAGAAGCCCGGTAGGTGTTGTTGGCAATAATGCCCCCTACTTTTGCTGCAGCCACAAAAACAAATTGTGGTCTTTCTTCTTTAAAAAAATGGGCTACAGCTTGTTGGTTACGCAGGTCTAATTGTGCAGAGCTGCGGCAAATAATATTACCATATCCTTCCTGCTGCAGTTTTCTTACAATGGCCGAGCCTACCATTCCGTTATGACCGGCTACATATATTTTATCAGAAACATTCATTACGGAACTATTTTTTTTGATACCAGCTGTATCGCTTTCCTCAGCACCGGTTGCGTCGCACACTTCAACCATGGTAAAAGGTATAGGACATAAGGTTTAAAGCGCTACGGCCTATGCTTTTTAGCTTATACCTATTATGCTGCTGAAGTGTGCGACGCAAGGATGTTGCTATGAAAAACCAAAGTGGGTTTACTCAAATTGATTTTTTATCTGGTAACCCGATTGCTTTAATAAACGTTCTTTGGCAAACAGCTCCACATCTGCCGCCACCATTTCTTCAATAAGCATATCTAAACTGTAACGCGGTTTCCAACCCAACTGAGTCTGTGCTTTTGTAGGGTCACCTATTAATAAATCCACTTCTGTGGGGCGATAATATGCCGGATCTATTTCTAAAACAATGCTGTCTTTTACTAATTGATATTGCGGGTTACTGCAATTGGCTACCACCGCTTTTTCATTAATGCCACTGCCGGTAAAAGCAATGGTAATGCCAACCTGTGCAAAGGTTTTAACCACAAACTCTCTTACGGTGGTTGTAACACCGGTTGCTATAACATAATCTTCCGGCGTGGGTTGCTGCAAAATAAGATACATGGCTTCTACATAATCTTTGGCATGGCCCCAATCTCGTTTTGCATCCAGGTTTCCTAAAAATAATTTTTCCTGCAGCCCCATGGCTATTTTAGCAACAGCACGGGTTATTTTTCTTGATACAAAAGTTTCGCCGCGCAATGGCGACTCGTGGTTGAACAAAATACCATTAACAGCGTACATATTATATGCCTCGCGGTAGTTAACCGTAATCCAGTAGGCATATAACTTGGCAACTCCATATGGCGAACGCGGATAGAAAGGTGTTTTTTCAGACTGCGGCACTTCCTGCACTTTACCATACAACTCAGAAGTAGAAGCCTGGTATATTTTTGTTTTTTGCGTAAGGCCTAATAATCGTACAGCTTCTAAAATTCTTAAGGTACCCAGTGCATCGCTGTTAGCTGTATACTCCGGAATTTCAAAACTTACTTTAACGTGACTTTGTGCACCCAGATTATATATTTCATCGGGCTGCACTTCCTGAATAATACGGATGAGATTAGTGGCATCTGTTAAGTCTCCGTAATGCAAAATAAAATTACGGTTGTTTACATGCGGGTCCTGGTACAAATGATCGATACGCTCTGTATTAAACAAAGAGCTTCTGCGCTTAATACCATGCACTATATATCCTTTCTTCAGCAACAAATCGCTGAGGTAGGCACCGTCTTGCCCGGTTACACCGGTTATTAAAGCAACTTTAGACATAAAATACTAGTTAGGTAAATAAGACCCGATAGAACTGGCCAGTGCTTTTGTAATATTGGCCCGCTTAAACTGTTCAACAAACTGGTTCCGTTCTTCCAGGTGGTAATGATATTGCTGCAGCAAACTTACAGCTTGTTTACTATTACAAGGTTCAAATAAAATAGCGTTGGGAATGTATTGTTGCACAAATGAAGCAGCATAACCGCCCACACCGGCAATAACAGGTATATTGGTTGCCCCGTATTCAAAAAGTTTTGATGGCAATACTTTTTTAAAGGCTTCAAAATCGTTCAGGTGCAGAAACAAAAAATGGGCATGACTGTATTGATCCAGTAAGGTGTCTCGTTTTACGGGGTTGTGTAGTTCCACGTTCTGCAGGTCTAATGCCTCCAACCGATTCAGCAATTTATTTTTTGTACCTCCATCGCCAAATATTTTTATTCGGTAATCGCTGCCCATTGCTTCTGCCAAATCAGGTATAATTTTTTCAAGACCTTGTCCTTCGCCAATATTACCGGCATATAAAATTGTTTTGGGGGATGCGGCAATATCTGCCGCCTGTTTCAGCGAAAGAAAGACATCATCAATACCATTGGGGTAATAGGTATAAGCTGCCTGTTTGTAGGCAGTAAAGTTTTCTTTGAACCCTTCAGATACCAGGTTAATATGATTGGCTCTGGAAAAAGCCAGACGCTCAATAATCTTCAAAAAAATATTAAGAGGGTACTTAATAGCCGGGCGACGTATCAGCTCTTTCATATTATCAACAAACAGGTCTCTTATATCCAGGTATAAAGGACATTTGTTTTTATTTGCTGCAATCCGTCCGATATAAGATGAAAACAATCGTGAAGAAGAAACAAAAACAAGATCGTATTTTTTGTTCTTTGTAATTTTTTTTATACCCCTGAAATAAGCCCTGTAAGAATACAATTGGTCCAGCAAGCCGCTCTTATGTTCGGGCACTTCTATACGATCTATAATTAAATTACCATTCTCTTCATGTGCCGTGGCTTTTTCTTTAAAACTTTTGTAGCGGTTGGGCTGGGTGGTAATTACGTGTACATTGGCTTTGCCATCAAGCTGGCTGGCCAGTTCTTTTGACAAAGCAGTATTACGAAAAGAGCCGGCACTCAAATCTGGCTCAAAATAAAAACTCAGGTAAAGAATATTCTTCATGCCGCTTCAAATTGGGTAAGGAGCTGGTGAGAAAAACGCACGACCAGCTTATAACTATCCACCGATTTATTAAAACCCAGCGCCTGCTGGTAGGGTTGTAATTCTATAGCCTCATGCCCTTTAAAAGAAATAGAAGCCCCCGCATTTGTATTTATAATATTATTGTTAATAACAGGCTGAACAGTATAATGAAAATGAAAATGCGCTTCAGCTGCTTTGCCGGTTTTATTACTTTCTAAAAAATCCTCTATCACCACACTGCGTGGATGCAGTGTAACAGTGCGTTGGTGTATAATACCCATTTGCTGGTAACCATTATGAGAAGCACTACAAAAACTTTCTGTTGCCTGCAGCCACGTAATTTTTGCTCGCCTCCCCACCCGGAAACTACTCCACACTACAGACTGATTTTTATTATCAACCACTATTGTATTATGTGCTGTTGTACTTCGTTCCTGCAGTCGCAGTGCATTTGCTTCATATGTACTGATACCTCTGTCTACCAAAAAGGGCTGATTGTTCATATTCATTACTACCTGCAACATATCGCTATGTGCATGCCCCGGTTGGTAGGAAGGCATAATATCTCCGGCATCAAACAATACATCAAAATATTCATTACTTATGCGGCGGTAGCCAGAATCTTCCAAGATGATTTTTTCAGGTACTATTTTCATAGCGGCCGCTGCGTTGAAAATAGTTTTGTTATCTATTACAATGCCGTCTGTAGCATCGTTACAAAAAGCCCAGGTTCCGTTTTTAAATGAAAAAGCCTGTAACCAGCCCAACATCTTTGCTGCTGCTTTACTGAGATATTGAATGTCGAAAAAGCGGTATTTATTATTTTTTACAATATCCAATAGTAACAGCAAACGGCTTAAGATAATACAATGGTACATGGGGCTGCATTCGTAATGTGCCCCATCCTTCAATACCTGTTCCTGTAACTGTTGCTGCAATCCCTGCCATGCCTTCTTTGAAAGTTTCTCATCCTGCAGGTATACTGCTGCCACAGAAAGAGAAAGATAGTTTTCTAACAAGTGATTTGCCTGTATATGAAACTCCAGATTATTCTCTAAATAGCATACCTGCTGTTTCAAGGCCTTATCTACAGAAACTGATGTAAAACCGGTTCGGGAGCAATAAATAACCCAGTTGATAAGCCGCAGAGAAACGGGGTAAGGCTCCGGCTTTATTTTATTATCCAGCAATTGTACAGCAAAGTCGTTAACCAGTTTATTTTTTATATCCTCGGCTAAAATAGCATCAAAAAGGAAATCAAAATATTGCAGGTTATAATTCCATAGTTTTCCGTACCCGCTAAAATTCCAATCAACTGCCGTATCAAAGTCATGGGTACGGTTTAAAAATGTAAAACTTAAGTTGGCATTGCATTTTCCTGTATTGGCCAATAGCTCCGGATGCGTAAACCGCAAGGGCATAACACTATGGTTATTGTACACTTTGTACTGATTAATATTTACAAACTTGTTTTTTATGCGGTACCATAGCTGGTAAACCACCTGAATTAACCTCAGGTAACGCAATGTTTGCAGTATCAATAATAAACGCTTCAAAAATCTTATGGGTATAAATTTGTAAGCACGGTAACAATTCGTGTGGCGGTTTTACCGTCCCATAATTCCGGTATGGCACCCTTCTTCCATTGGTTGGCAAATATCTTTTCCATATAAGGTGCCAGCGCTTCGGGGTTTGTGCCAATTAATTCATTGGTACCAATGGTAACTGTTTCGGGTCGTTCTGTGCTATTGCGCAGTGTTATACAAGGCACGCCCATAACAGTGGTTTCTTCTGTTATGCCACCGCTGTCTGTAATTACTGCTTTAGCATTTTTTACCAGGTAATTAAATTGTAAATAGCTCAATGGTTCTATCATATGCAGGTTATCGGCTGCAATACCCAAGCCCTGCAGGTTTTTAGCAGTTCTTGGATGTACGGGAAATATAATGGGCAGTCCCTTTGCACAATGTACTATCTCATTAATCAATGTCTTTAGTTTTTGTTCTCCGTCTACATTAGCGGGGCGGTGCAGGGTTATTACAAAATACTGCTGGGGTTGCAAGTGTAAGTTTGCCGTTGCTGCCGGTTCCTGCAATCGTGGCATTTGCTTCAGCAGTGTATCAATCATGGTATTACCCACAAAATGAATTTTTGAAGGTGCTACTCCTGCCTGCAATAAATTGTTATTTGCCACTTCAGAGGTGGTAAAAAACAAATCGGTAATAGCATCCGTAACCATCCGGTTAATTTCTTCGGGCATGGTCATATCTCCGCTGCGGATACCCGCTTCCACATGTGCCACATCAATACATAATTTTTTGGCAGCTATTGAACAAGCCATGGTGGAGGTAACATCTCCCACCACCAATACCAGGTTAGTAGGGTTATCAAACAATTCTTTTTCAAAGCGCACCATAATATTGGCCGCCTGTTCTGCCTGAGTGCCGCCACCACATTCCAGATTGGCGTGCGGCTCCGGAATACCCAATTCTTCAAAAAAGCTGTCGCTCATATTTTTATCGTAGTGCTGGCCGGTATGCACCAATCGGTAATCAATATTTTTGCCTTGCTGCTTTGCCACAGTGATAGCATCAATAATTGGCGCAATTTTCATAAAGTTAGGACGGGCACCCGCCACAAGCGTAACAAGCATAGATTGGATTATTTTACTGGTATAAAACTGATATTGGTTGAAAAGCCGGAGATAAATACCCGGTGCAATTGTAATAAAGAATTACTAATACTACCCGCAACCGGTGTTAGCGGTTGCACACTGCGAAGCTCTTTTAACATGAGTGCTGTTTGTAAATCTGTTTTACCTTCATTGGGGTGTGTTTCACTGCCGTGGCGCTGAAACCTGCTTTGCGCCACCCGGTAGTTAGGCGATTTTTTTTTATCGGCTATAATACCATTTTCTGCATTGTCTATTGTGCAACCCAATAAAAAGAAATTAGCTGTAAAACTTGATGGAAATACAATTTTATTTCCAGGCAAACGGAACTGAGTTTGTGTAATAACAATATTTCCTTTTGAAGAACTAATCGCAAATGGTAATTCATTTTTAAGTCTTATACCAATAGCTACCACCGCACCATTCAATGTAAAATTAGCATTACCATCTGATTTTAAAAAGTGCAGCGACTGCGCATCTTCATACCAACAATCAAAAACCACCATATTAGCATTGTTAGCAACCCAATAACAAGGAGTATTTCCGCTGGAAGCACCACCGTAAATAATTACATTAGGAGCTGCAGCCATTTTTAAACCCCCTTTAACGTATACAGAAGTGGCATTCGGTCCATGATACAATGATTGCAAAAAGAATTTAGTATTTACAAAGCCATTTACTTTAAATGCCGTTTCAGTGGCATTGTTTAACCCTACCTGATTGGTATAAACAAGGTTACCCGGTTTATCATCATCTTCCACTAATATCCCTGTTTGTTTTCCTTCACCCCTAATTTGCATTCTAACCAACTGAATACGGGTTTGCTTCGCCACTTTAATAGCTGTCTCTTTTGTTTTAAACACTATCACTGTATTCTGTAAGCCATCTCCATACAACCTCACATCACTGCCGGCAGGAAACTGCCAACTGGTATTCAATATATATTCACCCTGCGTAAAATGCACCACTGGTTTTTTCCCTTTTAATGCAATTGCTTTATTAATAATATCTGTTACCGTTGCTGCAGACATTTTTGCATTCACTTCAAAAATTGCTGCATCTTTTTTAGGCACAAAGGCAACAGGGGCAACCACAGGTTCTTTTATGTTTGTTTGTGCCACAGTGGTTTCCAGTTCAATAATCCTTGCTGTAGATTTTATCAATTTAGCCGTACTGGTTTTATTACCCACCAAAGTAATATCTGGCAGCCCATTACCCCAGGGAGATTCCATGTAAACAGGTGCGGCTTTATTACCTGCAGCGGCCATAAAACTATTATCCAGCACCAATACATTGCCTTTTGTATAAAGTACTACCGGCAACGAGTCTTTTGTTTTCCAGATAGTATTTTTTTGCAATGTAAGTAACGCCCCATTGGTATTGGCACCCCGGCTTACCTGCAAAAAACGCCTGCTGTGTTTTGATACATTGTACCGAAATGAAAAATAATTAGGCACCCCAATTTTTATATCCACTTCTTTTGAACGCAAAAAAACAGAACGATATATATGAAAATTTCCTGCACCCCCATCTCCTGCATCATTGGTGGCACCCACTTCACAATCCTCAAACCAGCAATCCCATAAAAACCAATCGAGGTCATTCCAATCGGCAATAGCAAACCCGGCATTGCTGCAATTAATAAAGCGGCAACGCAGTACCGTACACTCCGCATCTTGTCCATACTTTCCATTGGGGTACATACCACCCGTTCTGATACCATACCCGCAATTTTTAAAAATTTCATCTGCATGTTCAGAAGCTGTATTAGCAAACCGCACTGTTTTCTTAATATCAAATTCATGTAACACAGCCGTCTCTGCTGTATTATTTCCATCCCAGGTAATACGACCGTACTGAGAATAGGCAGCACCATCAATTAACAACATGGTTCCGCCTTTTGCACCTTCCCATTTAATAATTACTTTTTCAGGGTCTTCTCCAAAAATGCTGATGTCCATTTTAGAACGCAGCACCAGTGTATTGGTAATTTTATACACCCCTGCCGGCACATATAAAACATTACTCTTTCCCTCGCCACTCAATTCATCCAACGCCTGTTGCAAGGCACGGGTATCATCGGTTTTACCATCCCCTTTGGCATTGTAGGCTGTTTTCAGATTCGTCCAACTGGCAAAGGGACCAACAAACTCATCCGTTTGTGCATTTAACACAAAACAAAAAAAGATGGCCGTTATTAAAGTAAGTATCCTTATCAAGGATTTATTTTTTATTAGACCAGCCATATAACAGAGCTCATCATCGTTCCGCCTTAAGGGGCGGACACTTGTACTACAGAATACCAGTCTGCAAATCGGAAAGCCCGGAAGATGCTTACATAAATAGTATCACTCATTCTGACTTTTTTATTTTGCTGACTTACCGGCTAACTGCACAAGTCCCGCTAAAGTCGAGATGAAGTGCAACTGCTACTCGTTCCTCGCAGCGTTGCCGCTAACATGTGCGACGCAACCAATGCTTAACCGGAGTTACCGTTGCCGGTAACATCATATTACACCTTTATCCATTTTCCCTGCTTCATACTTTCTACAGCTGCAAAACTGGCTTTGGTAGTATTCAGCAATTCATCAAAAGGAATAAGTGGTGCACCACCTTCCCGGGTGCGTTGTATTAATAGTTCAAATTGTTTTTTATGGCCTTTATCCTGCCGGCTGCTCATTTTACTGAAGCCTTTAAAACCAAAACCTTCCATCTTCCTGAAATTATCTAACACCAGGGTGCGACCTTGCGAATAAATTTCAATACGTTCTTTACTGTATGCTTTGCAGCCGTTGGCAAAATAATTAATCACCCCCTGAGAACCGTTGGCAAATTGCAAAGTAATAATTGCATTGTCTGTATTTTCTGCCGGGTTGGTTCCTATAGCATTCATTACAACAGCTGTTACCTTGCTGCCGGTAAGGTATACCATCAGATCTATAAAATGACAGGCTTCTCCAATAATACGGCCTCCACCCACCTGCATATCGTGCACCCAAACTTCTGGCGGAATAAACCCCGCATTCATGGTAGCAATAATATTAACCGGCGTATTGGTAGTGCCCACCAAAGCTTTTGCTTTTTGTATAAACGGAGAAAAGCGGCGGTTAAAACCAACGGTAACCATCCTGGGCTGCTGGTTGCTGTTAGCCTGCTGCCAGGCGGTTTCCACCTGTTGCAATTCTTCATTATTTAAAGCAAGCGGTTTTTCTACAAAAACATGCTTGCCTGCCTGCAAGGCAGCCACCGTCATGCCGGCATGCTGGTTATGCCGCGTGGTAATTAGTACCAAATCAACTTCAGCATCGTTTAAAATTTCTTTATAGTTAGTGGTGCTGAAGGCAAAACCATATTTATTGGCCAATGCTTTAGCCGTTAAACCGCCAGCACTACTGATGTATTTATAATGTGCCCCCAAGCCTTTCATGCTGGGCAGCACCGTCATTTTTGTAAAATTACCCGCACCAATAATACCTAAAACACCTTTTGCCCCTTTAAACGATTGCCCGCTTACCGGCACCACCGTGCTTACCAGTTTTTCATCATTCACCGGGTACTCTAATACCGATGCAATGGCACCACCGCCCATATTTCCGTATATTTTTAAATAATCCTGAAGCGGTATGCGTTCTGTAATTAATCGCTTTACATCTAAGCGGCCAGCGGCAATGGCTTGTAAAATAGTTTCAAAATTTCTTTTCTCCGTCCATCTTACATAGGGCAACGGGTAATCAATACCTTTTTGTTCGTAGGCTTCATCATATCTTCCGGGGCCATAAGAACAACTTACCTGAAAGCTTAATTCTTTTTTAAAGAAATCGCCCCGTTGTATATCTAAACCAATGACGCCGATTAAAACAATGCGGCCACGTTTACGGCTCATTTGTGCCGACTGACTGATGACATCATTGCTTTTGGTAGATGCGGTAATAATTACAGCATCAGCCCCCACGCCTTGCGTTAATTCCTCTACTGTTTTAACCACATCAATGCCAGCTGCATTGAACGCATTTACTCCTTTTTGTTTTGCCAGTTCTACTTTAGCAGGGTCAAAATCAAAACCAATAACATGGCAGCCATTGGCCAATAATAATTCTGCAGTTATCAATCCTATTAAACCCAGTCCTGTTACCACAATCGTTTCACCCATCGTAGGGTTTGCCAAACGGATGCCCTGCAAGCCAATAGCGCCTATTACTGTAAAAGCAGCTTCTTCATAACTTACATTGGCCGGAATTTTTGCAGCCAGGTTCACCGGCACACATACCACTTCTGCATGGTGGCCATTAGAGGCCACGCGGTCTCCCACCGCAAAGTCGGTTACCCCTTCGCCCACGGCCATCACTTCACCAGCGTTGCAATAACCCAACGGCAATGGTTCATCCAGTTTATTAAACACCGCTTCCAGCGTAGGCATTAAGCCATCCGTCTTTATTTTATCCAGCACCTGTTTTACTTTTTCTGGTTGCTGGCGTGCTTTGCTGATGAGGTTGCCTTTACCAAACTCCACCAACATTTTTTCTGTACCCAGGCTTACCAGACTGCGGTGTGTTTTAATTAAAACATGCCCTTTACGCACCAGTGGTGCCGGTATTTCTTCTAATAGGGTATCGCCCTTTTTAAGGTCTTGTATTATTTGTTTCATGCCTTTGCTTTCAATAAAACAAAATCAATTTGTTTGCCTGTATTGGCTTCAATTTTTTGCATTGATGAGAAATCAAAGAAATCAAATGTTGAACTTAGTAACTCCCAGGCTACGGCAAACTCATCTGAGCCTCTGTGACATTCAAATAAAATTTGCGGTTTAAATTTTAATAAGGCTTCTAATCCTCCTCTTATTACATTTGCGCCAAAACCTTCTACATCAATTTTAATAAGATCAATTCGATTGATATTATATTCTTTAACCAAAGTATCTATTGCTACCTGCTTTACCACAACATCACCATCGGCATCTACAAAACCTGTAGATGAGCTTGCACCTGTTTTAAAACGTAATTCACCAGATTCTTTTCCTACAGCGGCATTAATAATATTCCAATATGAAATATTATTTAGTGCCTTTATTTTTTTAATGAAAGAAAAATTCTGATTATCGGGCTCAAAACTCAACACTGATCCTTTCTTAGCTACTACAGAAGCCAGTAAACTAAAATATCCTGCATGAGCGCCGATATCAAGAAAGCATCCATCTTCAGGGAGGTTTTCTGCAATGTACTTTGTTAATTCCGGCTCGTAATAACCTTTAAAGTATGCCCTGCCATATTTTTCATCTATTATCCAGATATATCCATTCAACAATGCAGGTTCTTTTATAACAACCTGACGATTATTAAATAACTGGTAATACAATTTTCGTAGAAAGCTCATTATATATTTATTATAATTTAAGAATCGGTTACTATTAAAACACAAACTTTAGAGGCAAGTATTTGTGATGATAAGAGTACAGAAGTTGAAGAGTGCCCCGGTAGCATTAAACAAACCTACCCCGGGTTTGCAACGGGCAACGGCTGCTTAATAGTTGTACTGATGGGTTACCTTATTTTACAAACTGGCGATACCAGCTTTCGATGGCCAATAAAGACCAGATGGTGTATGCAGCGTCGGTTTTACCTTCTTTATCGTTTTGTATGAGTTGGTTAATGGCTGTGGCATTAAAAACACCTTGCTGCACCAATACAGATTCTGTGGTAAATGCTTGCAGGCGTTGCTGCAGATCGTTGCGTATCCATTGACGTACGGGTGCGCCAAAACCGGTTTTAGGCCGGTAGATAACATCTTGTGGCAGGTACCGTTCTGCCACTTTACGCAACAGGTACTTGGTGGTTTTGCCCTGCATTTTATATTTTACCGGAAGGCTGTTGGCAAATGCCACTAACTCCGTATCTAAATAGGGTACCCTTGCTTCTACACCAACCGCCATACTCATTTTATCGGTATAGTTTAAATTATGATCGGGCAGAAAGGTATTCAGCTCCAGATAGAGCATTTTATTTAAATCTGCTGTATCTGCCGGCAATTGCTGCAGTAGTTGTTGCCAATACTGTAATGGCAATGGCTGGTGTTGTAATAATTGCTGGTGTTGCGGCGTAAACAAACTCATTACTGTACTTTCTTCCATCCACATAAAATAACCGGCCATTCTTTGGGCTTTTGTGGCACCGGCATTTGCCCCTAATTTTTTTAAACGGCGCAGTAACGGATTACCTGCCGGTAATTTTTTTGCAACAGCACCCAGACCCTTACGGACGAATGCGGGAATGTATTTGTAATAAGGCTCCAGCAACAGTGCCTGATGGCGGCGGTAGCCGGAAAATAAATCATCACCGGCGGTGCCACCGATTAAAACTTTAATGCCTTGCTCTCTGGCGCCTTTACAAATATTGAGTACGTTTAAGGGGGCAGGATCGGCTTGTGGTTCATCTAAATGCCAGATCATTTTATCAAATGCTTCTGTAATAGAAATATTGGCTGGCAGAATATTAAGTGTTACTCCTAAATGGGCTGCTACTTTTTTAGCATACATTTCATCGTCTGCAAAACCTTCTTCCTGCATGGCGGTTCCGGCAGCAATGGTAAAACAGGGTATGGCCTGCTCTTTCAGTTTCTTTTTTGCCATAGCCACCAGCAGGCTGGAGTCTAAACCGCCTGAAAGAAAAAAACCTACCGGCACATCACTCATTAATTGCCGTTCTACGGCGCGGTTTAAATGCGCATCCAGCAAATCAACCCACTCTTCTTCTGTTTTTTCAATGGTATCTTCTTTAAAAGATAATTGATAATACTGCTGCTGTTGCAGTTTGCCGGTTGTAGTATCTATCTGTAAAAAATGCCCGGGTAATAATTTATGTACTGACCTGAATGGTGTGAGCACACCCGGTGCATATAATGTTTGCAGGTAATAGAAAAGCGCCTGTGTATTGAGGGTTGTATCAAACCCATCAATAGTGGTCAGTGCTTTTAATTCTGATGAAAAAGCAAAAATGCCCGCCTGATTATAATAATACAACGGTTTAATACCAAAATGATCTCTTGCAACGGTTAATTGCTTTTGCTGCCGATCGTAAATGGCTACCGCAAAAATACCATTGAGCTGCTGAAACACTGCTGTGCCCCACTCAGCAAAACCGTAGAGTAATGTTTCGGTATCTGAGGTAGAAACAAACTGGTATCCTCTTTCTAATAGCCGGGCTCTTATTTCTTCATGGTTATAAATTTCTCCATTAAAAACCATGGCATAGCGGCCATCCTTTGTAAACATGGGTTGATGCCCATTAGCAGAAAGGTCTACAATAGAGAGACGGCGATGCCCCAGCATTACATCGTCTTCAAAGAAATAACCGCTGTCATCGGGACCCCGATGTGCGATTACATCAATATGTTGTTGATTAAAATGAAATTTTTTACTGACGCTGCCGATAATACCACACATAAAATCAGGATAATTGTAGTTTTCGGGATTTTGTAAATAACCGGGTTATAAAATCTCTCAAAGGTGTTTCAATAAACTTATAACTGAATGCTGACGCTGCAATTAACGTAAGCAGATATAATAAAAAATATTGCATTCTCTTTGTGTCGTTAACAAAATGAGCAAAAAAAAGATATACCGGAAACTGTAAGATGTAGATGGCGTAACTGATATCTCCTAAAAAAATAAATACACGGTTTGATAAAATACGATGTACCGGTTGCGTCAAATTACAGGCAGCCAGAATAAATAAAAAATACAAAGGAGCCAATATCCCGTAATTGAGGAAAACACTATGTGGCGGTATTGCATGCAATGCATAAAAAATACCAACAAATGCCAGCAATGCCAATAGTGTTGATTGCCTCTCTGAAACATACTTTTGCCAAAGGTTATTCACAAAAAGGTATGCACAAAAAGTTCCTAACACAAAAACAACAATTCTTGTAACGGGATGATTTTGCAAAACATCAGCCAGAAACTGGCTGCTGCTGTTTTGTTGCTGACGCAAAAACAAATAGAGCCAACTGAAAAAAACAATATTTGCCATTAATAAAAAAAACAAATAAAAGCTACGCCCCTTTTTATATAATACAAAAAGAGACTGTATTATAAATGGAAAACACAGGTAAAAAAACATTTCACAGGAAACGGACCATGACGGATAGTTGATGGAACCGCTGTAAAACCAGGTTTGAATCATCAGCAATTCAAAAGGAAGCCTTTTTCCTAACGAAGTAAAAGTGGCCTGAAAGAAAAAATGATATGCCAATGCAATAAGCAGGGCTGACAGGTATACCGGGTAAATTCTTGCCACCCGTTTAACCCAAAAACTTTTTGCTGGGAAGCTGTTATTTTCTGTATATTTTTTATAGGCTATAACCAGTACAAAGCCTGAAATAAAATAAAAAAAATTTACAAATTCACTGCTATTACTAACTACCGGATGAAGAAAAGAAGCCCGGATAGCATCCGGCTCATAATGATAAAACACCACTGCCACCGCGGCAATAAACCGCAATATGAAAAGTGGTTGTGTTTTATTATTGATTACAACAGTACTCAATTTTTCTTTAATTTCTTTTTCATTTCAATATAAATACTATCAATAATCAGCAGGTAAATCAACCCGTGATAGAGGTGAAAAATAAAACCAGTTCTGCCGTCTAAAAAACCAAGCCTGAAAAAATAACGATAAACGTAGTATACAAATGGGCGGATGTAAACGGGCATCTGGTTCCATATTTTATACCGGATCCATAACTTACGTTCGGCCTGAGTTCCCCAAAAATTAACTTGTATAGATTCATTCCTCTTTTCTAATAATAAGGCTGCTTCCTTATGTGCATAGTCAATATGTTTGTGCCACCAAAACGAAAGCGGTTTCTGATTATCATCTGCAAAAAAATTATCCAGTTTGCCACTCTTACCACTTAGCACCACATGTTCATTTACTTCCCGCTGAAAAACACCCTTATCCTTTTTAAATAAACGCAGCAACCATATTGGGTAGTAACCTCCCCAACGTATCCACTTACCCATAAAATAAAACCTGCGCTTCAGGTAATAGCCATCTGCTCCCGGGTTTTTCAGCTCATTGGTAATTTCCGTTTTTAATTCATCACTCAGGTATTCATCTGCATCAAGAAACAGTATCCAATCACTTTTAAGGGTAATTTCTTTAATTGCATAATTACGCTGGGCTGCATAATTATCAAATTTCCGCTGTACTACTTTTGCCCCGGCCTGGCTGGATATATTGACCGTATCATCAGTAGAAAAAGAATCTAACACCACCACTTCATTAGCCCAACCAATAGTATTGCTGATTGCTCTTTCTATATTCTCAGCCTCATTATACGTTAAAATCACTACAGATACAGGCGTCATTCAATTAAAATTTTCTTATAAGCAGCTATCCATTTATCTATATTCGTATCTACATTATAATTTTGTGTAGCCAATTCATATGCATATTCCCGCATTTCAGTATATATTTCAATAGGCTTTCCCAAAATGGAATCTATTGCTGCAGCCAACCCCACTTCAGTATTAGAAACCCAAAGCCCTGCACCCTTTTCATTCAATACTTGCCATGGTGTGCCTGTGGAGGCAATGACCGGTGTACCCTGGCATAATGATTCTAAAACTACATTACCAAAATTTTCAGAAAATGAAGGGAGTATTGTAACCAATGCCCCCGCATACAGTTCCTGCTTCTGATTGCCAGACACAGATCCTGCAAAAAAAACTTTATCGGACAAATGCTTTGCTTGAATGAGTTTTTTCAACTCTTCTTCATAAGCCTGCTCGCCTTTACCGGCAATAACCAGTTTATAATTAGACTGATTGAATAATTTACTGAATGAAAGAGCTCCTATCAGGTTCTCTAAGCCCTTTATAGGATGTATACGGCCCATGAATAACAGGTAGTTAAATTCATTCTTGCTGATTTTTAAAGGAAGTTCAATATAATTGGGCTGTTGAACTATTGAAACAGCAGTACCCATCACATCACGGGTGGCTAATTCTTCTTCAGTACTTGTTACATGAAAAGTGATTTTTTTCTTGGGCAGCCACCTGATAAACCATAATATACTTTTCTTCTTAAGGCTACTGAACTCCAACGCATTTTTAAGTAATTCACCTCTTACACTCCAAACAATATGCTTTCTAAAAATAACACCTGCTAATGCCAACAAAAAAGAAGGCGGGTAAAATAAACTGGTCAGATGAACAATGTCTGTTTTAAACAGTTGCTTTAAACTGTTAATAATAAGGCCAAAAGGCAGATAATGCAATTTGGCCGCACAATACTTAACCTTGCCACAGTCAAGATGCAACCATTTGTTGAAGGGTCTATCGGTTACACCAATATTTGTGGTAACAACTGTAACTTCAATGGCATGCTTGTGTAAGGCCTTGCAATGCCAGTAAAGCGTATTAGAGGGTCCGCCGATGGCAGATGGATAAAAGGAACCAATGGGAAGTAATACTCTCAAGAAAAAATTAATTGCTCAACTTTCTGAAAACCTGCGGGTCAAAAATCAGCCAGAAGATAATAGGGAAAATGATAATATACCTGATCAGCATTACCAGAAAACCACTTACCACAGAATCGAGGTTGTATACAATGCTTAACAAAACCATATAAGTAAGTAAGCTGAAAATATTTTGAGTCAGAAGAAAATTGTAAGTCATTTTGAGTGCGATTCCGTAAATAATAAATCCAAGTATTACTAAAAACACACCCCCACCCATATATAAAAATCCAACAGGTGAAAACGAAATACTATACTTAAGTCCTAACTGATAATTTAGCACTTCGTCTTTAAACCACAACCCCCATGGAAATTCATTTTCTCCTTGAATAAACTTTGGAACAAAAGCATCAATTGGAACCCTTACCATAGCAGCCAAAATTCCCGGATCTTTAAACGTACCTAAATTTTCATCATCAACTCTTTTTATAGCCATGGCTGTTTCCTGCACAAAAGTCATACTATTAAAAGTTCGATTTAGGGTTTGCCCCAGTTCAAAGCCATTTCTTGAAGCAGCATAACGATTACTATAGTTTTTGAAATTACTAATGGCATCCAGTGCAGACTCCCCTTTTACAAAGCTTTTATCAAGAGTATAATTCTTATAGTCTAACACAACAGTAAAGGCAATTAATACTGCTGCAACAATAATTAACAAGTATGAAAGCTTCACTTTACGGTTAACATAATAATAGGCCACAAAAGCTATCAGAAAAGGAAAAATAAAAGTACTGCGGGCTCCATAAATAAAACCAAAGAACAACTCTAATGAAAGGCTTATAATGAAAATGGTATTGTATTTTGCATTATTATACCTGAATTTAAAAATAGATACCAGAAAAAAACTCAGGTAAGACAAATCTCCCAATACCCGTATCTGGCTTCCAGCTTTAAAACCAACGCCTGCTTCAAAATATTTATCATCTAAAATTCGCCCCCACAAACCAATACTGTAGAGGTAAAATTTTATCAGATATGCAAACACCACTATTAGCATTAAGCGGTTTTCATTAATGGTACTGCTGTAAATTTTCCGGTAAACCGGAATATTTACCATTCGTTTATAAATAGTATTTCCCAAATTCATACCATATCCAACCCACATAGCTGCAGAAGCAATACAAACTAAAAGCATTGTTTTGGTTAACCATTGTGAGTCGTTAAACAATGGCAAAGCAGAATCCTTAATATCGTAACGGCCATTTACTGTCAATAAAAAATTGGTAACCCCGCCCAATGCCAGACCAAATGTAATAACCGTGCCCA
>JANRMC010000020.1:0-3012 GCA_033761915.1 Flavihumibacter sp. | reverse complement strand
CATAAAAATTTAAAGCAAGCAAATCGTCTGATGAAATATTATAGTCTCAATCATCAATCTCCGGTAACTGATTTTAAAGAAGCTACTATCAAAGGCCAGGCGCCCGATAAAGGATTGTATTTTCCGGAACGCATACCACAGGTGCCGCCGGCAGTATTGCAAAACTTACAAAGCCTCAGCCGCGAAGAAATTGCCTATACCGTTATTCAACCTTATGTAGGAGATGCCATTCCGGAAAATGACCTGCGTCGTATTGTGGCAGAAACAGTCAACTTTCCCATACCGTTGGTTCAGATAAAAGAGGGTGTTTATTCATTAGAGTTATTTCATGGTCCTACATTGGCATTTAAAGATATTGGCGCCCGTTTTATGAGCCGTTGCCTGGGTTATTTTATGGGGGCACAACATCAGCAAAAAAAAAGTAATAGTACTGGTGGCTACTTCCGGCGATACCGGTGGTGCCGTTGCCAATGGCTTTTATGATGTGGAAGGGGTGGAAGTGGTGATTTTATATCCCTCTGGTAAAGTAAGCAGCATACAGGAAAAACAATTAACCACCTTAGGTAAAAATATACGGGCCTTAGAAGTAAACGGCACGTTTGACGATTGCCAGCAACTGGTAAAACAAGCTTTTGCAGATACTGCATTAACCAGCGATTTGTTTTTAACCTCGGCCAACTCTATTAACGTGGCCCGTTGGCTGCCGCAACAGTTTTATTATTTCTTTGCCCTGCAGCAATGGAAAGAAAAAGAAGCCCCGGTGATTGCCGTGCCCAGTGGTAATTTCGGAAATATCTGTGCCGGTATGCTGGCACATCTATCAGGGTTGCCGGTAAAACATTTTATTGCTGCCTGCAATGCCAACGATGTGGTTACGCAATACATGCACACGCAACACTACCAACCACGCCCGGCAATAGCCACCATCAGCAATGCCATGGATGTGGGCAACCCCAGTAACTTTATTCGCATACAGGAATTGTATCAGCAACAGTTTGGCCCCTTGCAGCAGGTGTTAAGCAGCTACTGCATCAGCGATGCCATCACCAAAGCTGTAATTAAAGAAGTAGAAGCAACCCAAAATTATTTGTTAGACCCGCACGGTGCGGTGGCTTATGAAGCATTGGCATTATACCAGCAGCAACATGCAACAGACCCTGGTTTTATTTTAGAAACCGCACACCCGGTTAAGTTTCCAGATGTGGTGGAAGAAGTAACCGGCAAACCGGTGCCGGTGCCACAATCGGTAGCCTACCTGTTAGACAAACAAAAAAAATCGCAGGTAATAGAAGTTAGCTACGATGCATTAAAAGAAGCTTTATACGCTATATAAAAACAAACCGGGCTTATACCCGGTTTTGTTCTATTTTATATTGCATGAGTGCCGCAATGTTTTTGGCTCTCTTAATGGCATCTGCTGCCACTGGCCCTGTAAAATGTTGCTCAATGGTGGCTTGCCATAATTGCAGCCAGCGGTTAAAATGAGCCGGTTCTAATTTTACTTTTTTATCTAACGCAAAATGCGGGCTCATGGGGTTGCCTTCATACGTTCCTTTACCTAATAAAATACTGCCCCAGAATTGGTACATAATGGGTATATGCTTTTCCCAGGATAGCTGTGCAATGTCTGTAAAAATGAAACCAATCAAAGGATCGGGTAAAACCTGTTTGTAAAAACTATCTACCAGTAATTGAATGTCTGCTTCGGTTTGTATATCGTGCCGCTCCATCTACTTCTTTTTAGTAAATAAAGCTACTAAAGCGCTGGTGATAATGCCCATAACCGGTGCCCCAATTAAACCTTGTTTAATATAATTACCCAGACTGAAATATTTTTCTGCGTCGGCCTGTGTCATCACTTTTAAACGCACAGCGGCATCAATAGCATTGGGAAAAAACTCTGGTGTTATAAACGTAGAAGTTACGTATTGTGTAACGGGCGAAAGCAGGGTAACAATGGCTGTAATAATTAAGCCGGATATAAAACCTTGCAGGTAGGTCATTTTACCACCGTAAAATTTTTCGCGTTTTTCTAATAAGCCAAACACGTAAATGGCAATGGCTGGTATGGCAATAAAATTGGTGTAGATGGGATGCTTTTCAATATAGGTGCTGTGCAAGCCCACCATTTTTTCCATCAGCATCCAGGCAAGGGTCATGGCTACAAAGTAAATAGCCCATTTCATTTCAATTCCGATATTTTTCATATAGCGTTATTTGGTGTGTATTTAAAGTTAACCTTTTTTGGGTTGCAGCTGCCAAAAGCACTTTATTAGTGGCTGGCAATAATAAAACGCCTGCTGCACAACCATTTGCCGTTGAAGAGTGCGACGCAACGGCTGTTTAATAGTAATTCAATGGCCGGTCCCAAAAATGCCTGCGAACGCTTACCTTTGCGCCGCTGAAAAGAACAGGTTTAAAGTTATAAACAGTAATGAAATACACTACAGAAATTAACCGGCGCAGAACTTTTGCCATCATCTCTCACCCGGATGCGGGTAAAACCACCTTAACAGAAAAGTTATTGTTGTTTGGTGGCGCCATACAAACAGCGGGGGCTGTTAAAAGCAATAAAATTAAAAAGCATGCCACCAGCGATTTTATGGAAATTGAACGCCAGCGGGGTATTAGTGTGGCTACTTCTGTAATGACTTTTGAGTACGATGGCATTTTAATTAACTTATTGGATACACCGGGCCACAAAGATTTTGCAGAAGATACTTACCGCACCTTAACTGCGGTGGACAGTGTGATACTGGTAGTGGACAGTGTGAATGGTGTGGAAGAACAAACCCGCCGTTTAATGGAAGTATGCCGCATGCGGGATACACCGGTGATTGTGTTTATTAATAAAATGGACCGCGATGGTAAGAACCGTTTTGATTTGCTGGAGGAGATTGAAAAAGAACTGAACATTCACCTGCACCCAATGACATGGCCCATTAACAGTGGTAAAGATTTTAAGGGTGTTTATAATCTGGATAATAAAAGCCTGGTGTTGTTTACTGCCAA
>JANRMC010000019.1:0-10567 GCA_033761915.1 Flavihumibacter sp. | reverse complement strand
CACAATAGCAGCATCGTTGCGTCGCACACTTCAGCTTTAGTATTTCTGATTTGAGGTTTTTAATTTCAAATCAGAAATATCAAACCTCAAATGTTGAAGTGTGCGACGCAACGATGTTTAATAGCTAATCAAATGCCGGCTACAAAAACTATTGTATTAGCCAACCTATTTTCACAGATAGTCTGCGAAGCCTGTATTTATATTCTTCCACCACCTGCGATGGGAAGCAACCGGCAAAGCCACAAATAACAGGTCTGAATTTTTCTGTTACCTGTTTATACGTGTAACCAGCACTTATTAAAACGGCATGTTTATTTTTTAAATTAAACTGGTAACCACCGCCGGCTGCAAGGTGTGCGCCACCTTGTACCGTAGAGGAGCCTTGCCAAACATTCATTTTTTCTTTGGTGGTGGCCCACGCAAAATGATAGCCGGTGTTGGCATAAACAAATATCTGGCCCGGTCCTTTTAAAAAACGGTATCGCATATCAGCATACAGAGGTATGGTTCTAAAGCGGTAGAAATCCATACCGGTTGCAAGACCAGCAAACCATTTTTTATTGCCCACCCCGTTACTGGTAGAAAATTGCATGCGGGTGGCATTTTCACCGGCAGTAAAACCAATTTCATTGGCAGATTGAAAATGGAATTTTGTTTTTTGTGCAATTACACTGCAACCAATACTGCTGGCCAACATTAACAAATAAAATAGTTTCATGGCGCCTTTTTATTGTTGAATGCCCATTTTACTAAGCAGGCGTATATTATTAATATTGCTGTAATCGTACTGATACAATCCATCTTTAGCTACCACCAGTGCCACCCCGTTTTGTGCAATTACATCGTAGGTATCAATACCTGTAATGGTAGTAATTGTTTTTATTTCTGAGAGCGATGTGCTGTTTAAAACTCTAAGCCCCGCAGCGCCATCACATACAAATAATATATTACCATCTTTTGACAGGCCATGCGGGTTGGTCATTGGATAGCTTTTTAACAAACTGGTACTGGGCAATGCCTGAATATTTACCACATCTAACTGGTTGGTAAACCCGGCGCAGGTGCTGCCAGAACGAAGGGTTACAAACGCATAATCGTCTTCTGCAATTACGGGGTCGCAAACACGGGCATGTTCAAAAGTGCCTATCTTATTGGGTGCAGCGGGGTTTTGTAAACTATAAATAAACATACCCAAATTAGAGCCGATGAATAAGCGATCTTTAAACGGATAAATAGTTTCTATACCAAAGCCTAAATTAATGCTGTTGTTTTTTGAAGGTGTTGTGCTGTTATTAATATCAAACACATCCAGATTATTATGCCCTACGGTGTAGAGGTAATTGTTTACAATGGCAAAGCGTGCCATGGAGCCGCCGGTGCCAAATGGGCTGGCCGCCGCTTTATTGCTACCAGTAGCCCTGTTATCCAACGCAATCCAGCAACCGCGGCAATCGCCTCCGGTTGAATATTCATAACAGCTTACGTTTTGTTTTTTGGCAATCCAGTTAACAATAATTTTATTGGTATCTGCTTCAAAGCCGTTGCTGTACCTGCGATGCGGAAACGCATCGTCAATAATTTTTTTTGTAGCAACCTGCAGCGGGTTGGTAATATCTATTGTTACCAGATCCTGATACAAATCGGCATATAATGTATTGCCTTTAACAGCTATATCCATATTGCCGGGTATTGTAATAAATGCCAGATTTTGGGGTTGTGCCGGGTTGCTGTTATCTATAATATGAATGCCTTTATCAATTTCGTTTAAGAAAATATATTGTCCCTTTATATAAAGTTTACCGGGGTTTTTAACTTCTTGCGGGGCATTACTTTTTATATTGGCCCTTACTTCATCGCGGGTGCGGTAAACAGGTTCGTAATAAGTATAGGTATGTGTACAATCGTCTTTAATACATGCCGTTTGCATTACACACACCATTATAACTGTTGCAAGCTGTAACAGCCGTTTATTTTTTTTCATAAAAAATGCTTTGTAAAACTGACAAGGCAATAAAAAAATCCGTTGCAGCCATTAAAGATTATTTTTTAAACAAAAATCTTGTGGTTACCCCGGCAGTAAACAAGTGCCGTGTATCTGCCTGGTTGGTAAATAAGCTGCTGAAGTAATACTGCAAGGATGGGCCTGCGGTTATCTGATGACTTTTTTTATTATACAGCGTAAAATAAATGCCGGTATGCATGCCTGCCTGCAATTGATTATTATAATTTTTATTGGTAAAATAACGGCCGGTGGTATTACCAAAATGCAAAAAGTTATTAGATAGTTGCCAGCCTAATTGCAGCCCATAGTTTAGCAGCAGTGGTTTTTTTTCAGACTTATTAATTTGGGTTTGCAAACTTACCGGCAGCACTAGTAAATGTTGCTTTATTTTATATCTATTGGCAGTACCACCCTGGTAAGCAGCCCCGCTTCTGTCTGCTACCACAACACCCGGCAATACCGTTACTGGTGTATCAATTTTAGCACCTACATGAATGCTGTTTTGATTGTATTGGTACTGCAAGCCCAGCAACACGCTGGTTTTATTAGTTAATACTTTTTGGGCAAAGCCGCCAACAGCAAAATGCCAGCCGGCTTTTACAGCATTGGGTTTGTATAGTATAACAGTGGGCACTCCGTTGGTGCTGTTGTTAAAAGCATTATCAAAAGATTTGTTTTCTGATTGAAACACACTAAAAAAACCACCCGTTGTTAAGCGTGCCAGGCCAGTGCTTTGCTGTAGCCCCCATTGCCATTTTTGTTGTTTCTTTTTTTGTATTGCTTCTTTTTGTTCTACGGCAATTACAGTATCAGTTGTTACAATAGCTGATTGCTTTTTTACAACAGCAATAATACTATCTGTAGTTTGCAGCACAGCTGGTGCAGCAGCATCTGTAACAACAACACTGCTATCTTTTATACGAGCAGTACCTGCAATTGTATTTGCAGGTACCGTGTCTGGCAATATATTATTGCTTACTGCAGCAGTTGTTGCAACGGCGGTATTTGTTTTGGCAATGGGTTCAGCATCAGTACCAGATAGCTTGTTTATTACGTTGTTTACAGCACCTGGCTTAAGTGTAGCATGCAGTTTTGCAATATCTTTTTGGCTATTTATTGTTTTTTGATCAACAGGCAGAAGTGCTTGATTTTTTACAGGTGCAGGGGCAACAAACACCGGGGCCGTTTTACCGGCAACACCCGGTGTTGTATCGTTCACAGCATCGGCCGGTGCTACCGGCTCTTTTTTTGTTTCAACAGGTAAAGGTTCTTTGGTTATGGTAACTGGTAATTTTTGTGCCGGCGACGTTATAAAAACCGGCAACATCCAATAAGTCAACCCTGCCAGCAAAAGCGCTGCAGCAGGCCACCAAAATAAAATGCGGCGGCGTTTCTTTTTTGCCTGTATTTCTTTTTCCACCGCCTGCCATACGGCATCCGAAGGAGGCACCTGAAATGCATCCATCTTTTGCTGTACCTGTTTTTCAAAATCAGGGCCGAACATATTGTACCGTTTTAGTTGTTTCTACTTTTTGTTGCTCCAGCCAGGTTATTAATAAAGCACGGGCACGGCTGTATTGGCTTCTGCTGGTACCTTCATTAATACCTAAAAGCTGTCCTATTTCTGCATGGTTATATCCTTCTACTGCATGCAGGTTAAAAATGGTTTGATAGCCGGTGGGTAATTGCCGTATCATTACCGCCAGCTCTTTTGCATCTAATAATACATCGGGGTTGTTGGTAGCAACCGGGTGCAGGATGGTTTCTGTAAAAACCAGTTCTTCCTGGTAACGCTGGTTGCGTTTTAAATAATTTAATGCAGTAGTAACCATTATACGGCGTATCCATGCCCCCAGTTCTCCATCGCCTTTATATTGATGCAGCTTTTTAAAAACCTTTATAAATCCTTCCTGCAATACATCTTCCGCATCTTCCACACTTTTGGTATAGCGGTAGCAAACGCCCATCATTGCCGGCGCAAAGTGCATATACAATTGCCTTTGCGCAGCTGCGTTTTCTTTTAAACAGTCGCGTACCAATTTTTGATAATCCATTAGCATAAAGAATCCTGATAGCTGACAATGCAAATAGCGCCTGCGTTGCACCATTTAATTTTTTTGTTACCAGCCGCAGTACCAATAGCAACAGCCGTTCCGCCTCTAAAGGCGGACACTTGTACTAAAGCGGGTTAATGGTCCATGGTGAATAGTCAATGGTATTGCCATGGACCATTAACTATTAACCATAGACATTCTTCTGTACAAGTGTGCGACGCAACAACTGCTGCCCAAAGCTTTGACGCCGGCTACCAATAAAAAACCCCGGAACAATTCCGGGGTTTTATTTTTTATAAACAGTTTCAGCTTAGAAGTTGAAACGGAGTGTTAACTGACTGCTCCAACGGCTGCTGTTGAAGGTGTTTAAACCATCGCTTATTGAATAAGGCTTGCCGTAAGGAGTGGTTGGAATGATGTAGCGATATGTAGGTATTAAAGTACCTGTTTGGAAGCCGGCAAATTGCAGTACCTGCACCTGATCGAAGTTTGCAAAGTACTGGCGGCCCCATTTCTGATTAATCATATTGGTTAAGTTGAAGATATCATACACCACCTGGAAGGTGTAGGTTTTCTTAGAAATTCTAAGATTGAAATCTTGCTGCACTTTTGCATTTACAATATGAGAGAACGGTAAACGGGCACCATTTCTTTCTGCAAAACGGCCGCGGGTTCTGTTCAGGTAGCGGTCGTTATCAATATAAGCATCAAACAAAGCAATTTGTTGTGCGGGTGTATAGGTTACACCAGATACTGTATTGCTTACAAATACCATTTGGCTAACCTCGGCTTTTGTAGGCACATACATCAGATCGTTAAAGTTGTTACCATCGCCATTAATATTACCCGTCATGGTATAGCTGATGGGGCTACCAGACTGACCGGTATAGTCAAATGAAACAGTAGTAGCCATGCGCTTGTTCAGATAGCTGATTTTGCGGGCTACATAGGTGGTAATGCGGTGGCCCAAATCAAAATCAGATGTGGTTAAACCAATTGCATTTCTTCCGTTAACGGCTTCCATATTGTTCCAGTTAGAAGAGTTGATAGAAGAAGTAGCTTCGTTTCTAACCATAGAATTACCGTAAGCATAGTTGGCGTTGAACGACCAGCCATTTCTCCATGCCTTATCAATGGTAGCCGTAAAGTTGTATGAGAAGCCTTTTTTACCATCACTGTTCTGAATTAAGATAATGCTGGTATAAGGGTTTCTTAATGCCTGCGCTAATTGCGGACGTAAAGGAATACGCAAACCGTTATTAGAAATTAAAGTTGGGTTATAAACAGTTCTTGCACCTACACCTGTAGTTTTTACCTGTGAGTTAGGGTTCAGGTTCACGTTTTTCCAATCTACTTCATTTATGTTTTTAGTAAACACACCTTCTACGGTAAAGGTCCAGCCATTGCCTAAGCGCTTATCCATTGCCAAAGAAGTTCTTAATACCTGTGGCAATTTGAAGTCTTTGGCTACCAGGTTCATTTCACCAGAAGGCTTGGGATCTGTAAATCCGAAATCAGCCGCTGTGTATTGATTGTTTACATCAGCTCTGAAAGGTTTTAAAGCAGTTTGCTGATCTACAGCACCAATGGTAACACCCGTATTTTGGTAAGTGCCGCCAGGCCATACCAATGGCATACGACCGGCAAATAAACCAATACCACCACGGATGGTAATATTCTCATCACGCATATTGTATTTAAATCCAATTCTTGGAGATAATAGCCAGGTGGGTTTATACAACTTGCCGGATACGGCGCCTTTCAGATCATAAAATTGTGAAATTACAGCACGTGCACTATCTCTGAAGAATGCATCTTCTTTAGGGGCATTTAAAAACTCTGTCTTATCGGCACGTACACCAACTGTTAAAGTAAAGTCATCGTTTACACGTATATCATCCCCTACAAATAAACCCACACGGATGGTTTTAAACTGTGCTGCAGAATTAGCAGCATTATCTCCTTGTGCATTACCATCTACTAAAGAATAACCTCTTCTGTAACGGATGGGGTTACGACCTAAAATAAAATCGGCCATCTGTGTATATTCATACGCACCATAGTTACGGTTAATAAACAGGTTGTATGTTTGGTTCATATCAATGTCTGCACCAAAGGTCAATGTGTTGTTTCCTTTCACCACTTTAAACGCATCATAGAAGTTAAAGATGCTTTGCTTTAACAGGTTGGCAGATGAAGCGGCTTCAGTACCAAAGTTGATTACGTTAGCAGTACCACCATCGCGGATGGTTACAAATGGGAAAGCAGAACCGGTTGGGTTTCTGTCATCCACTACATTTGTTAATGTTAAGCGGGCTTTGTTATTTACTGTTTCAGATATTTTAGAGTTCAATTCTATATTACCTGAGTGTGTGGTTGAAGGAAAATATTCTGCACTGTTTACAAAGTTAATTGCACCAATAGCACTGCGGGGTGGGTTAACACGCTCTAACTTGGTATAACGATAGCTGGCAGATAATTGGTTCTTCTCATTAATATTCCAGTCGATACGGGTAGCAATACGATCGGCTTTAATTAAATCGGGGTTATTAATAAAATCGCCTGTTTCGTAGTTGTAATTAGACTTCAGGAAATTTCTTAAAACAGTTAAGCTGTCATTAGCCAGATAGTTACCACGGTAAGTTGCAGGATCAAAAGGTTGTGGTCTTACATCATCCTGACGCTCTACGCTTAAGAAGTAAAACAATTTATTTTTTACCAGCGCACCACCTATACGAAAACCAAATGTTTTGTTTTCAAAATTGCTCAGCTTGGCTCTTTCGTAAATGTTACTTGAACCGGGCTTTATAGTGGCTAATGGAGCACGTCCGGCAAAATTTTGATTACGATATACCCAGTATAAAGAACCGGTTGTGGTATTGGTACCAGAACGGGTAATGGCGTTAATGCCACCACCGGTAAAGTTACCCAGCGATACATCAAATGGAGATAACTGAACCACTAATTGGTCAATAGCATCTAAACTGATTGGGGGGGCACCAGCACGGCCACCATTCGTACCCTGATCGCTCAAACCAAATACGTCGTTATTAACCGCACCGTCAATCATAAATGAGTTGTAACGGTTGTTTTGGCCGGCAAAAGAAAAACCACCCAGGGCAGTTACTTTTACCTGAGGTGTAAAACGCAATAAGTCAGAAAGGTTACGGCCTACCGAAGGCAGGTTAGCCACTTTATCGCGGCCAATGGCAGTTTCAGTACCGCCTTTACCAGTAGAAGCGGCGCGGCGGCCAGCCACCACCACCTCGGTTAAAGTAGCAGCAGCTTTATCGCTTATGGTAAATTCTTCGGTTGAGTTCTCACCTAATGTTAAGAAAATATCTTCTTTAGTAGCATTTACAAAACCCACAAAGCTTACCACCACTTTATAGGGGCCGCCGGGGTTCATATTAAATATATTGTATTTACCACCTGTGCGGGTTGCCACTCTGTAAACAGTTCCGGTGGGCAGGTGGGTGGCTGTTACGGTGGCGCCGGTTAGCGCATCGCCTTTATCAGACCTTACAGTTCCACTCATACTGCTGGTTGTAACCTGCGCCTTAACAAGCGTTACAAAAACCAGCATCATTGTTAGTAAGCCAACAATTTTCTTAAGCATATAGTTTTAGTTTATCGTGTGCAAAGAAAAGAAATTCCTTCTTTCTATCCGCAAACATACGGTATCACTTTTACACGGCAAAAATTGCCGGGCAACCAATACCCAAGTGCCTAAATATAGCCCCGTTTGAGTTTGGAAACCCCCTTTTTTAATACGTACCTTTGCCAATAAATAGTTGCTTTATGCTGGACTCTATAGAAAGTGCCATTGAAGACCTGAAACAGGGTAAAATTATTATTGTGGTTGACGATGAAGACCGTGAAAACGAGGGCGATTTTATTGCCGTTGCCGAAAAAACCACCCCTGAAGTCATTAATTTTATGAGCAAGCACGGCCGCGGCCTTATTTGCGTACCCTTGCTGGAAGAGCGTTGCGATGAATTGAACCTTGAAATGATGGTTAATAATAATACCGCCCTTCACGAAACCGCTTTTACCGTTTCTGTTGACCTGTTGGGGCCCGATTGCGGCACCGGTATTTCTGCCCAAGACCGGGCTAAAACCATTCAGGCATTAATTAACCCCGCCACCAAACCCGAAACATTGGGCCGCCCGGGCCATATTTTTCCGCTACGGGCTAAAAAAGGCGGCGTGCTGCGCCGTGCTGGCCATACAGAAGCGGCTATTGACCTGGCCCGCCTGGCAGGCTACTACCCCGCTGGTGTACTGGTAGAAATTATGAACGACGATGGCAGCATGGCCCGCCTGCCACAACTGCTGGAAATTGGGAAAAAGTTCGATTTCAAAACCATTTCCATTAAAGACCTTATTGAATACCGCCTCAAAACCGACTCATTAATTGAAGAAGTGGTACGGGTGGATATGCCTACACAGCACGGTCATTTTAAACTGGTGGCCTTCAGAGAAAAAAACTCCAGCAATGAACACCTGGCACTTATTAAAGGCGAGTGGGAGAAGGACGAACCGGTATTAACCCGTGTACACTCTTCTTGCTTTACCGGCGATATTTTAGGTTCGTTGCGTTGCGATTGTGGCGAACAACTGCATAAAGCCATGAAGATGGTGGAAGCCAATGGCAAAGGGGTAATATTATATATGAACCAGGAAGGCCGTGGCATTGGGCTGCTAAATAAACTAAAAGCATATAAACTGCAGGAACAGGGGATGGATACTGTAGAAGCCAACCTGCACCTGGGCTTTCCGATGGATAAGCGTGACTATGGCATTGGCGCCCAAATTTTACGCTACCTGGGCATTACCAAACTAAAACTCATGAGCAATAACCCCCAAAAAAGAGCAGGTCTTTTGGGCTATGGTATTGAAATTGTGGAGACGGTTTCTATAGAAGCGGAACCCAACCCCCACAACGAAAAATACCTGCAAACCAAGAGAGATAAACTGGGGCATAATATTTTAAAATAGCACCAGCATAACAATACTTTATACCGGTCCTGTGCCGGTTTTTTTGTGGGTAGCCAGCGGCAGTACTCCGTGGCGGCAACCGTTGCGTCGCACGTGTTAGCCGCAACGCCACGAGGAACGGGTAGCGGTAGCGCCAACGAAAGGTAGCAGCTGTAAGGCAAAGGTTTTAAGTCCTTAAGCGTTATGCCTCATCCGTCACCATCATTATTACATTAGCAAATTATCTCATTAGCACATAACCCTATTAGCATATTACCCCATTACCTCATCAACACATTATCTCATTATCCCTTCATCTCATTAACACATTATCATATTAACTTTTTATCTTCGCCGCCCTATGGCTAAGAAAGAAATTGTAATGAGTGGCATACGCCCCACAGGTTTTTTACACCTGGGTAATTACTTTGGTGCCATGCGCAATTATGTACGCATGCAGGAAACCTTTGATTGCTATTTTATGGTGGCCGACCTGCATTCTTTAACCACCCACCCCGATACCAAAGAACTGCGCAACAATGTAAAAAGGGTGTTTGCAGAAAATATTGCCTGTGGTTTAGATCCGCAAAAAGTAGCCCTGTATTGCCAGAGCCATATTTTTGAAACCAGCGAACTGTACCTGTATTTAAATATGATGGCCTATAAAGGTGAATTGGAAAAGACTACCACCTTTAAAGATAAAGTGCGCCTGCAACCCGATAACGTAAATGCGGGTTTGCTTACCTACCCTGTTTTGCAAACAGCAGATATTATTTTGCACCGCGCCAAATATGTACCCGTTGGTAAAGACCAGGAGCAACACCTTGAAATGGCCCGCAATTTTGCCAACCGCTTTAACCATCGCTATGGCGAAGTATTTCCGGAGCCGGTGGCTTTTAATTTTGGCGAAGACCTGGTAAAGGTGCCCAGCCTGGATGGGGCCGGCAAAATGAGCAAGAGCGAAAACCAAAACGCTACTTTATATTTGGCCGATGATGATGACCTGATACGCAAAAAAGTAATGAAGGCTAAAACCGATAGCGGTCCTACCACGCCCAATGCCCCAAAGCCCGACTATATTGAAAACATTTTTAACCTGATGAAGCTGGTTTGTGCCCCTGATGTGATTGCTAAGTTTGAAGCCGATTATAATGGCTGCACCATACGTTACGGCGATTTAAAAAAACAACTGGCCGAGGATATGGTGCAATTTATTAGCCCCATCCGTGAGAAGGCACAGCAGATAATGAACGATGAAAACTACCTGAAGCAGGTAATGGAAATAGGTGCCGAAAAAGCCCGTGCCAGCGCCACTGCCACCATGGCCCTGGTAAGAAGCGCTATGGGATTAAATTATTTTTAAAAAACATAAAAATCAACCCCGCAATTGCAAAAAGAGTTTGTTAACTTGTTTGCCTTTGTTTGATTTTTTGAAAACTGGAATTTTATTACACTATGGCAAAAGCTAAAAAACCAAAGCATATTGCAATAGCCGGAAATATTGGAGCGGGTAAAACCACTTTAACCGAAG
>JANRMC010000018.1:0-12107 GCA_033761915.1 Flavihumibacter sp. | reverse complement strand
CCGTAACATTCGCGCCATAGAAGCCGCTACCGGTGTTGATTTAATTGTTGACGATACTCCGGAAGCCATCGTTTTGTCTTCTTTCGATCCGTTAAGAAGAGAAATTGCCCGCATCAGTTTACAGCGCCTGGTAACCGACGGACGTATACACCCCGCCCGTATTGAAGAAGTGGTAGAAAAAACACGCAAGCAAATTGAAGAGCAGGTAATGGAAATTGGTGAAAGAACCGTAATTGAATTAGGCATACACGGCTTACATAAAGAACTGGTTCGTATAGTAGGTAAAATGCGCTTCCGTTCTTCTTACGGCCAAAACCTGTTAATGCACAGCCGCGAGGTTGCTAACCTATGTGGTTTAATGGCCAGCGAACTGGGTATGAACCCAAAACTGGCCAAAAGAGCTGGCCTGTTACACGATATTGGTAAGGTGCCTGATGAAGAAACAGAATTAAGCCACGCTCTTTTAGGCGCTAAACTGGCTGAAAAATATGGCGAAAACCCGGCAGTGGTAAACGCCATTGGCGCCCACCACGATGAAATGGAAATGCAATACGTAATCTCTCCCATCATTCAGGCCTGTGATGCTATAAGTGGTGCAAGGCCGGGTGCCCGCAGAGAAATTATGCAGCAATACCTGCAACGTATCAAAGACCTGGAAAACCTAGCCATGTCTTATAATGGAGTTGAAAAGGCCTATGCCATTCAAGCCGGCCGTGAGTTGCGTGTAATTGTTGAGGCTGATAAAGTTACAGACGCAGACAGCGATAAATTGTCTTTTGAAATAGCCCAGAAAATACAAACAGAAATGACCTTTCCAGGGCAAATTAAAGTAACCGTAATCAGAGAAAAAAGAGCCGTTAACGTAGCCCGTTAATAGAAGTGTAATACCAACTTTAGTACGGGTAGCAGCAGCCGTTGCGTCGCAATCCTTTCAACGGTAGTGCAGGCATCGGCACTTTATGGTTTAAATCTTAAAAAAAATACGGTATGGCGTTTCAATTTACAGTTGAAACCCCTACCTTTGCCGTCCGATAAAATTTACAGCTATGAATGCAGTAGCATATGTACATGAGCAGTTAACTCAGAAAAGAGAGTATCCAAAGTTTAAAGCTGGTGACAACATCACTGTAAACTACAAAATTATAGAAGGTGGTAAAGAGCGTATCCAGGGTTTCCGTGGAGATGTTATTAAACGCCAGGGTACTGGCGCCACTCAAAGTTTTACCGTGCGTAAAATTTCTGATGGTGTAGGTGTGGAAAGATCTTTCCCTCTTTTGTCACCCAACATTGAATCTATTGTTTTAAACAAAACTGGTAAAGTACGCCGTGCTAAACTATACTTCCAGCGTGAAAGAAGTGGTAAGAGTGCCCGTATTAAAGAAAAGAAAATGGTTGTTGCTACCGCTTAATAGCCACAACAGAACAATACATTACAAAAAACGCATTTATTACAAATGCGTTTTTTGTTTTACCGCCCGGCTTTAAATAGCCGTTGCAGTGTGCGACGCAAGAGAAGTATAGCTTTGTACAACTGTTAGTATCAAAAAAATACTGTAAAATATAGTGCTCATTTAATAAAAGATGCATGCAATTTGCATTGTCTTAGTATCTTTACCTTATAATAAACATTTTATGTTACAAACTCTTTTTCAGCCCGTATTACTGGGGGTTTTAGGAACACAGGAAATCATTATCATACTGGTAATTGTTTTATTGTTATTTGGTGGTCGTAAAATACCAGAGTTAATGCGTGGCCTAGGCAGAGGAGTAAGAGAATTTAACGATGCTAAGAACAACGTGAAAAAAGAAATTGAAGAAGGTATAAAAGAAAAAGATACCAACTCAGCCTCCTAATTATTTGTACACCGGTACTGTTTATTTGCATTGTTTAGTTTTCACTCAATACAACACTATCATAACGATTTAATCAATGGCACTACCACCTGTGTAGACGCCATTGATTTTTTTTTAGCCCGTATTGAAGCCAATAAACACCTGAATGCTTTTACTGAAGTATACGCCTCAGAAGCCCGTGAAAAAGCTGCAGCATTAGATACTGCACTGCAGCAAACCGGCAAACTTACCGGCCCGTTGCATGGTGTTGTTATTGCTTTAAAAGATGTAATCTGCTATAAAGGGCATACTGTTACTGCCGCCTCCAAAATTTTAAACGGATTTACTGCTACCTATAATGCCACTGCAGTGGAGCGTTTGCTTGAAGCAGGTGCAATAATTACTGGCACCTGTAACTGCGATGAATTTGCGATGGGCTCCAGCAACGAAAACTCCTGCTATGGTAAAACCCTGAATGCGCTGGATAATGAAAGAGTGCCCGGTGGTTCTTCCGGGGGCTCTGCAGTTGCCGTGCAGGCCGGCCTATGCATGGTAAGTTTGGGTAGCGATACAGGCGGTTCTGTAAGACAGCCCGCTGATTTTTGTGGCATTATTGGCTTAAAACCTACCTATGGTCGCATATCGCGTCATGGCCTGATAGCTTATGGCTCTTCGTTTGACCAGATTGGTATTTTTGGTACCCAGGTGCAAGACATTGCCTTGGTTTTAGAAATTATAGCTGGTAAAGATGAGTTTGACTCAACAGTTGCCACAGAGCCGGTACCCGCCTACAATAAAGAATTAGTATACCCCAAAAAGCCACTTCGTATTGGTTTTTTTGAAGAAGCATTAAACCACCCCGGCTTAGATCCTGTAATCTATAAAGGCATCAGCAACTATTTTGATACTTTAACAAGCTTGGGGCATACCGTTGAGCCGGTAAACTTTGGTTTGCTGGATTATATAGTTCCGGCCTATTATGTATTAACCACTGCCGAAGCCTCCTCCAACTTATCAAGATATGATGGGGTAAAATATGGCTACCGGGATGCCACCCCCGGGGTTGAATTAACAGACTTTTACAAGAACACCCGTTCGGCCGGTTTTGGCAGAGAAGTAAAGAAAAGAATATTATTGGGCACTTTTGTGCTGAGCGCCGGCTATTTTGATGCTTATTTTACACAGGCCCAAAAAGTAAGAAACCTTCTTTTTGAGAAAACTAAACTGATTTTCAAGGATTTTGATATCCTGATCCTTCCTACTGTTCCTTCCGCTGCTTTTAAATTTGGCGAAAAGTCAGACGATCCGATTGCGATGTACCTGGCTGATATCTATACCGTTTACGCCAATTTAACAGGTATTCCTGCAATCTCACTCCCCCTATTTCGGCATGATAATGGCATGCCTTATGGCCTTCAGGCTATGGCAAACCATTTTTCCGAGTTATCTTTGCTGCAGCTTTCACAGCAACTACTGAAACAATAATCCAACCTGGCTCCGTATCCTACGAACTAAATCTTTGTAAGACAAGTGATTTGATTTTGTGAACGAAAACAAAGCAAATGAAAAAGTTAGTATTGGCTTTATTTAGTTGGATGATGATTCTTATAGCCCACGCTCAAAACACAGTGGCTATAGAAGCATTTGCCAAAGACACACTAACCGAAAAGGCATTACCACAAAAAAAGGACGCTGTTTCGGCCAGTGAAAAAAAGGTTATTAAAGATCTTTATGAACTTGACAATCTGAACACTGCAGGCCCAAGGTTAAACCCCCGTGCGGTTAGCTTTGTAAAAGATTATATGGAAGATTACGGCCCAAGCATGGAAAAAATGAAAGATTGGGGCCGCCCTTACTTTAATATGATGGATGGCATTCTGGTATCTTATAACCTTCCTAAAGAATTAAAATACCTGGCTGTTATTGAATCTAAGCTGAAAACCTCAGCCGTATCATGGGCCGGTGCCGTTGGCCCATGGCAATTTATGCCCGCAACTGCCCGCAATATGGGCCTTGTGGTAAACCGTAAGGTTGATGAAAGAACCAACTACATAAAAAGTACCCATGCTGCCGCCAAATACCTGAACGTATTGTACAAAGAATTTGGAGACTGGTTGCTGGTAATAGCAGCTTATAATGGCGGACCCGGCAATGTTTACAAAGCCATCAGAAAAAGCGGAAGCCGTAATTTTTGGGACTTACAATATCATTTACCCGCAGAAAGCCGGACCCACGTAAAAAAATTTATTGGCACCCATTATATTTTTGAAGGTCAGGGCGGGTTAACCACACTTACCAAGCAAGAAACAGAATCTCAGTACGGTATCAACTTATATACTGCCAACAGAAAAATTACCAGCGAAGAGTTGGCAATGGCTAAAACTCAAAAAGTATCGGGCAAATACAATTCTTTAATTATTGCCAAACACCTGATTATGGATATTAACGAGTTTAACCGTTACAATCCGGATTTTGATAAGGTAATGGCCAGCACAGATAATACGTATGAAATGAAACTTCCGGCAGATAAAATGGAATTGTTTAATGCCAGCAAATACCAGATTTTACAGGAGTGTATACAGGTATTGTTAAACAATACTGTTGCAGGCAATGCAGCTGAAAGCAATGCTAATTATGGCAATACAGCGGCCGGCATTAAAAAAATAGCAAAAAAATAATTGGATTACCAGCAGCATACCTTGGTGCAACATTCTTGCTACGCTCAGTTCAACTATTACAGCAATAATGAACTGGGCGTTTTTATTAGGCTTAAGAATTGCTCAATAGCATACCAACCGTTGAAGTGATTGCGACGCAACAATGATGAGTGCCGTTACCGAGGCTGGTATTAAAAAAACTATTTTTTTAAAGTATCAAAAACAGAACCTTCGCCTCCAGCCATAAACCAATTAAACGATTTATGCAGCCGCACCACTTCGCCAATAATAACTAATGCTGGAGAACTGAAACTGATGCCCGTAAAATCTTGCTGGCAGCTTTGTAAAGTAGTTATATGTATTTTTTGCTGTGGTGTGGTAGCCTGTTCAATTACTGCCAGCGGAGTGGAAGGTTTGCGTGAGTAACGCAATAACAACTCAGCCAGGTAATGAATGTTTTTTGAAGCCATGTAAAATATCAGCGTATCATCGGTGGTGGCTAGTACCTTCCATTTTTCTGGACTGTAATAACTATTGGGGTTGAAAGTTATAAACTGAACCCCTTGTGCAAAACCCCTGGCGGTTAACGGAAAGCCAGCATAGGCAGAGGCGCCAGAGGCAGCCGTTACTCCGGGTATAATTTCAAAGCTAATATTGTGTTGTACCAATGCTTCCAGCTCATCCAGTACGTTACTGAAAAAAGCAACATCGCCTCCTTTTAAACGCAATACATTTTTACCTTCACTGGCATACTGTATTATTAACGCTGTAACCTCGTGCTGCTGTAATGAGGCATCGTTAAAGCCTTGTTTGCCTGCTAAAACAAGCTTAGCCTGCGGGTTTGCATTTTGCTTTATAATTTCTGGGTTTACCAAACGGTCTGAAATAATTACTTCTGCCCAAGCCAATGCTTTTTGCAGTTTTACTGTAATCAGTTCTGCATCTCCGGGGCCGGCGCCCGCTAATATTACTTTACCTTTTTTCATGTATGGTGCTAATTAAACAAAACAGCTGCCACAGTGCTGTTACTGGTTTCATCAACTAATATGGCACTGCCATTAACACTTAATGCATCATACTTATCAAATACCAGTGGTGCGGCTGTTTTAATACTGGCCTTTACCACTTCGTTTAACTTGATGGCTTCATTTACTTCCTGCTGTTGCAAGGTGTTTACATCTAATTTGTAGGCAATATCTTTAACAACAGCCCGTACAGAACGGCTATTATGCTGTAACAGGTATTTATTACCGGGCTGCAATGGTTTATCGCCCAACCAGCACAGTAAAACATCGGCTTCGTTATTGGTGGCTGGCAGGTTATCTGTTTTTGCAATGGTATCACCACGACTGATATCTATATCGTCTGCCAAATGTATTACCACACTTTGCGGGGCAAATACTTCTTCCACTTCTTTACCCGCTATTTCTAATTTACTGATGGTGGTTTCTTTTTGTTGTGGTAATACTGTTACCTTATCTCCTTTTTTATAAATACCACTTATTATTTTTCCGGCATAACCCCGGTAATCGTGCAACTCTTCTGTTTGGGGCCTGATAACATATTGTACCTGAAAACGGGCATCTGTTAAATTAATATCATTCGATAGTTCTACTTCTTCCAGAAAATCAAGCAATGGTTTGCCTTCATACCAGGGCATAGCTGCAGATTTTTCAACAATATTATCGCCCTGCAATGCACTCATGGGTATATACGTAACCTCTTTTAGGCCCAGCTGGCTAGCCACTTTAGAGTAATCAATTACTATATTATTGTACACATCCTGAGAAAAATCAACCAGATCCATTTTATTAATGGCAACCACAACATGCGGTATCTGCAGTAAAGAAGCAATAATTGAGTGGCGGCGTGTTTGTTCCACCACGCCCTGGCGGGCATCAATTAATACCACAATCAGGTTAGCATTACTGGCACCCGTTATCATATTGCGGGTATATTGTACGTGGCCAGGTGCATCTGCAATTATAAACTTGCGCTTAGGAGTTGTAAAATAACGGTAAGCCACATCAATGGTAATTCCCTGTTCTCGTTCTGAACGCAGACCATCCGTTAACAACGCCAGATCAATGGCACCATTTTCTTTATTCTTGGTGCTTTTTTCCAATGCCTCCAACTGATCAGCAAGAATGCTTTTACTGTCATATAGTAATCGGCCAATTAAAGTGCTCTTTCCATCATCAACACTACCTGCAGTTATAAATCGTAATAAATCCATTGTAATTTTTTTAATCAGTTAAATCAGAAATAACCATTTTTTTTACGGTCTTCCATGGCCGCTTCGGTTACCTTATCATCAATTCTTGTTTCACCACGTTCGCTGATACGGGTGGCTTTAATTTCATTCACCACTTCATCTAAAGTGGTGGCTGTACTTTCTACGGCAGCGGTACAGGTCATATCTCCCACTGTACGATAGCGTACCCGTTTTGTAAGCACCGTATCGTTTTCATCTATGGTAATAAAAGGAGAAACTGCAATTAGTTGCCCTTCATGCTCAATTACTTCTCTATCGTGAGAAAAATAAATAGAAGGCAACGGAATTGCTTCAGTTTTAATGTAATTCCATACATCCAATTCCGTCCAGTTACTGATGGGAAATACCCGTACGTTTTCACCTTTATGAATTCTGCCATTATAAATATTCCACAGTTCAGGGCGTTGCAGTTTAGGATCCCACTGGCCAAAATCATCTCTTACAGAAAATATTCTTTCTTTAGCTCTTGCCTTTTCTTCATCTCTGCGGGCACCCCCAATACAAGCATCAAACTTAAACTCTTCAATAGTATCTAACAGTGTATAGGTTTGTAACCAGTTACGGCTTGCAAACTTGCCTTTGGGCTCGGTTAAATTGCGTTGCTTAATAGTATCTTCTACTTTTCTTACAATTAAAGTGGCGCCCACTTCATTAGCCAGCCAATCTCTGTAAGCAATAGCTTCCGGAAAATTATGGCCGGTATCTATATGTACCAACGGAAAAGGAATTTTGCCAGGAGCAAATGCTTTTTTTGCCAGTTGCACCAGGGTTATAGAATCTTTTCCACCGCTGAATAATAAAGCAGGTCTTTCAAACTGTGCAGCTACTTCCCGAAAAATATGAATACTCTCCGCTTCCAGTTGCTCCAGATAATCTAATTGATGTGTACGCATACTTTCTAACTCTTTAAAATATTTTAATTGCTTTTTTCTTCTGTTGTGTGAATGTGCAAACCACATTCCTTTTTACTATTATCTTCCCACCACCAGCGGCCGGCCCTGAAATCTTCTCCTGCTCTGATGGCTCTTGTACAAGGTGCACAGCCAATACTTACAAAACCTTTATCGTGTAATGGGTTATAAGGCACCTGAAACTTTTTTACATAGTCCTTCACCGCATCAAAAGACCAGTTTAATAACGGATGAAATTTTATAATCCGGTTTGCCTCATCCCACTCCACCATGGGCATATGGTCTCTGTTATTACTTTGCTCTGCCCTGATGCCCGTTATCCAGATACTGTAATTGGCCAGTGCTTTTTTTAAAGGCACTACTTTACGCAAAAAGCAACATTGCTTACGCAATGCTACCGAATCATAAAAACTATTGGGACCATGTGTTGTAATAAAATCCTGTAACGGTTTTTCTTCGGGGTAGTAAGCAGTAATTTTTACAGCATAATTTTCTACAGTGCGGCTCCAGGTGCTGTATGTTTCCGGAAACATGCGTCCAGTATCTAATGTAAAAATATCAACTGCTGCTTTTTCTCCGGCAATCATGGCGGATACCACCTGGTCTTCTATACCAAAGCTGGTAGAAAAAACCACTTTGCCAGCAAACTTACTGGCAAGGTATGTAATGGCGGCCTCTGCTGTAAGCGATGATATGTTTTTTACAATCTCTTCCTGCAATAAAGCAATATCAGTATCCGGGTTAATCATGTAGCCATTTTAAAAATAAAAAAAACCTGTCTTCAGACAGGCCATCGAATGTGTCCAACAAAGCATTCTGGTCTGTCTTATCTGTCGTTTGTTTTGCAAACGTATGGAATTGGCACCTTTTTCCGGCATTGCCGAAAGAGGTTGTCAAGGCTTCTGCGGGCCATATCCCTCAGCCTTTCTTGATAAGTGTAAGAACTGCCTCAAAAGTATGCAACATTGGTAGACTAATCAAAAAAAAGAATGCTAAAATCTGGCTTACAACTGTTACTAAGTAGTTGTTTTGATACCAGCTGCAGCGCCATGTGCAGCATCGTTGCGTCGCACCTGTTAACTGTAAAGCACTGATTAGGCAGTAATAAAGAAATGCTGCCACCAGCACTGCTGCACAAGTGAGTGACACAACGATGCTGAAGAGCAAACAAATGGTTATAAAATAAAAAAACCCCACCTGGACAAGCGGGGTTTAATTTGCAAAAAACCATATTTTGAAATTCTCTCGAATCAATATTTTATCTGAGTGTATACCGTCTATACAGGTTTTTCTCAGGACATTGACAGAGTACAAAATAGGGTACGGACCAACTGCCCTTGGGGTAAAAATCCCAGGCATGTAACATTTAGTATTTTCTCTTTATAACCTTTTTGTTAAAGATGCTTTCATCTGCCTGCACACGCAGCAGGTAAGTGCCTTCTGGCAAATAACCCAAGCCGCCAATATTAATTTTATTAATGCCTACCGATAACGTTCTTTTTTCTTCTTTTATTTTCCTGCCGTAACTATCATTAACCGTAATCAATATTGTTTTTTCTACAGGCGAAATGGCATCAAAGAACAATGTTTCATTAAACGGGTTAACTACTGCTTTTATTTCAAACGCCAGCTTATTATTCGATAAAAAAATGATCTTACTATATTTAAATCCATCGGCAGTAATCATTTTAATTCTGTAATAAGCTGAACCATTTATTGCATTATAATCATTCCATATATAAGCATTTTTTTCTGTAGGATTATTTAAGCTGTTTACCACACCTGCTTTTATAAAATGAATACCATCGGTGCTTTTTTCTATTTCATAAATCAAATCTGCATCTTCACTTTCTGCAATCCAGTTTAATTGCGCTTTATCATTTATGAGTTTGCCATTTAAACTTAACAGGTTTGTGGTTAATACAAACCCACAACTGTTTACAAATACCCGTATTGTGGTGCTTGCTGTAAAAGAACAACTCTCGTTATCTAAATTAGCACTCGATGAGGCCACACGTATACGGTATAAAACATTATGATTGGCGCTATCTCCTAAAAATGTGGGATAAGATGCAGTATACTGCCACTCGCCACTAACCTGTGTTGGAGAGCCGGTACCACTAACACCGGTATTGGTCCAGCTAGAGCCGCCATCGGTACTTTTTTCCCATCTCCAATAAATGTAGTTGGCATAATAGCAACGAACAACGGTATACATATCCACCGTATTTCCATAACACACGTTAACGGTGGGTGATGGTTGTAAATCTAAATTAGGGGTACAGGTTGCCACAGATATATCATCAATGGCCCAATCGTTACCGCCACCTCCAGGTGCATTGTTACGGATAGTTAATGTAAACGATGTTTCGGAAGGGCCGGTTAAATAAGTAAATCCTTTTTTAATCCACTGGCCGGTGTACCTTATTTGGCCGGTGCTGTAATAATCGGTACCATTTACCTCTACTGTTAAACTTGGGTAAACGCCTGATGAGTCTCCTGTTGCGGTTGGTATATATCCCGCAGTGCTGGCGCCACGTCCGGCAGAGTCGCAACCACAACGGCTGCACACATTTCTAAACCAGGCAGAAAGTTCGTAATAGGTATTAGGACATAAGCCTGTAATGGTATGCTGAAAAGCAGAGTCTGTTTTATAACTGGCATTTATTATAACCATATAGCCAGCATTGGGGTTGGCTACTGTATCTGCTGCGCTGTTACCCAATAATGGATCTGAAGCACCGGTATGATCGCCAATAATATCCCATACAGTATGCACCCGGTGCGTGGGTGAGCTGGCGTCTGGCTTTGCCCATGCATTTGATGTAGTATAATTAGTAAGGGTACTGGTATTATTGGGTATACCATAATAATAGTCTTGCGGACTGCCCGTAGTAAAATACTGATAGGTATAACTTGCCGGCACCGATGCTGATGCACCACGGTTACGTGCTGCACCAGAACCAAACGTACCATTAAACTCTGCACCCAAAGAATTACCACCAACGCTGTTAGAACAAACACCATTGTTGGCAAAAATGGCAACGGGGTTTGAAGCAAAAGAAATGACTTGTATAGAAGCGGCACCTAATTTATAGGTTGCCGTTCCGTTACCTAAGTTAATAGTAGATCCGTAAGAAGCTAAAACCCTTACACTATAAGAAGCCATCATTATACAGGTACCTCCATAAAAAGAAGGACGATGACTGGCCCTTACTTGCCCCCTGCGATAAGCGGTTGCAGGGCTGTGTGAGGCATTATACCCCAAATGAATGGTTACATTACTGCCCGATACCCAACCGGCATCATCGCCGTAAGTATCTGTAAATGTTTTGTAGGTTTTGCCTTCATTGGTAAGTACACAAAGAGAACCGCTGATATAGGCTGTGCCGGATGGTACAGCATCATAAAAAGCACAACTATCTGCAATGGCACCACTGCGCACCACAAAAGTTGCCCGAACCTGTATAGTATCACCAGGTTCTACAGTACCTCCGGTTACACCTTTTGTTACATTGAAATAGTTTTTACCATAATCTACGCTTTGTGATAAAGCAAGAACAGGTATCAGAAAGAAAAGAAAAAAAAGTATTCGTTTATAGCCAGCTTCCCTGTTGTATAAATTTTGTTTCATAAGATACTAAGGGTTTTACAGGGTTGGATCATCCATTTAATTACACTTTAAAAGTAATCGGTTAAATTCTTAAATGCAATCGTAGATACACTATTTCCGTTGCCGATAATTTTACTTAGGTTTGATTTATCACTTTATTAATCAAATAACTAAGTGTTTCCTATGAAAACTAAACCAATGAAAACTTTTAAACAACTGCTTTTTCTATGCCTTTCCCTATCTCTCGGTAATAAAAAAATTTTCAGCCAGGGCGAAACATTTTCTTCACAGGTATTAAACACGCTACCCTCCGGCACAGCAAACGATTATCGTTTAGCCCATCCTTTTGAAGTTATTTATGGGCCCGACGACTACCTGTATATAACAGAAAAAATTGGCCGCGTGGTGCGGGTAAATACCACAACGGGCATGCGCCAGATTATACTGGACATTCAATCTAAAGTTGCTTTAGGCATCTCACGTAGTGGTGTTTCGCCATATGCTGCTTCATCTATAGAACAAAATGGCATGATGGGGATGGCCCTGCACCCCAACTTTAACCTTGGCAGTTCACAAGACTCTGTGTACGTAGCATACACACATACCACAGGCAGTGTGCGCATTTCCAGGTTTAATTTTAATATTAACCGCGGCGGTAATGGTTTAGTAGCAGAATATTTTAATAATACCGTCCTTACAGTGCCGGCTCTCGTACACCAGATTGATGCAACCGTTGATAATAGCTGGGCGGGTTCTCCCGGTGGAGCTATAGGTGCCGATAATTTCTCTGTAAGATGGAGTGGCCAGGTGGAAGCCCC
>JANRMC010000017.1:0-16422 GCA_033761915.1 Flavihumibacter sp. | reverse complement strand
TATAAAACACAGCATGTTTATACTGCTGCCCCAGTAAACACAAATTAAAATGCTTACTGTTTCTAAAACCTTTATAATAATATTCAGGTATAAACTACGGCTATACTTTCCAATGGGTAAAATAATTTTCACCAAAATGCCCCCCGCACTTCCAACCAATAACCACATCACAAGAAAACTGATAATTCCCCAGCTTACATTAAATGAAGATTCATTAACACCAACAACCCGCCCCTGCAAACCTGCAACCAGAATAATCAGGTATATCAGCAATTCCAAAAAGCCCAACAGGTATGCTACTTTAAAGCTTGAGCCCAATAAATGGTGTGCCTTTTCCTTATCCTGATGGTAGAATTTATTAAACTCATTACCAATGTAATTTTGATGTCCAGTATCAAGTGTTCGCATCAGGTTTACAAAAGCATACAGCGTTAACCAAATACTGTATTTTTCATTTCCCCAATACTTCAAAAAAAAAGGAACCAGTATGATAGATTGAAAAAAAGAAATCACAAACAGAGCAATGCCTGCTATAGTACTGTCAAATGCTCTTTTCTCTATACTTTTACTCACTGCTGGTATTTCACCCCTTTAATGTAAATAAGGTGTCTGTTATCTCTGTAAGCTTTTACTTCATCGCTCAATCCATCCCATTTTACAAATTGCCCGATATAAGCTTTCATTTCTTCTTCGTTGGTAACATATACTGCGTCCACATCTGGTTGAAACGGATCTGTAAAGCAAGTTGGTGCCAGGTTAATCATAAACAAGGGAGATGCTTTTGCAGCTTGTTTTAATTTCCGGCAATAGTTTGGCAGCCGGTATTTTGAATCAAAGCCGGTAACTATTGCGTCTGCTATTTTGCCTTGCTTTATTTTGTCTCTTCCACTTCCTTGTGAAAACCCTACCCGTTGCGAAGTAATTCCATCATAGCCCATAAAATCTGGGCAAACCAATAGAAATTGACCTCCCGGTTTTAAAACACGTACGCATTCCACCAGAAATAAGTGCGGAAAAACAGCATGCTCAATAACAAAATGAGAAAAAATAGCGTCAAAGCTCTCATCCGCATAAGGAAAAACCACGGGGTTACTCAATACACCAAAATTGGCCCCGGGAAATCGTTCTTTATTCGTTTTCATCAATGCTTCAGAAAAATCAACGCCGGTATATTTTTTTTCAAGCATTGGATAGGCCGCCAGTATAGCAGATTTACCACAACCCACTTCCAAAATGGTTTCGTGCTTTTGCAATTCATCAGCAATATCAATTTGTATTTTCTGATTTTTATCAGCCCATATATTTTCGTTAAAGCTGATGTCTGCGTAATAATTATTTGCTCCGCTATAATAGTTTGCCATTGCTTGCTGCAGGTCTTCCAGCAATACCTTTTTTGTTGAATCAAGCGCAGAAACCCAATTAAACTTTCTTGTTATTTCCATGCTGCTTAGCCTTTAACTTTTTTAATTACCTTAAACCCTAACACAATAGCATCCAGTATCCATCTTCTGTAAAAAGGAATATTTTTTATTTTCCCACTATAAGACGGATACGACTCCCTGCAAAATGCATCCCAATCCTTATCCCAGATATCATCAAGATAAAATTGCTTTACGCCATACTCCTGCATATAGCCCAACACCTGTTCTGTATAATTATTTACTTCACTGGTTTGAATGGTACGCATATTTATCCCGGAACGTTCCCATCCGGTAAACCAGTCTTCAGGAGTGTTACTAATAGTATGTTGTGTAACATAATCATTCAGTCTATACGAATAGCTTAGTAATCTCCTGTAAAAAGGGGCAATTTTTTTTACGTTTTCAATTACGCTATACAATCTTTGCCGGCTGCGGTATTCAATAGTGCGGGTTAAAGCATAATGCATAAACTTTACGTCTTCTATTTCAATTACCGGCGAATCGGACTTTCTGGGTATTCTTACACTGTGAATTTTGCGTCCGGTATGCGGCGCTCCATCATCTATATATCCCAACGTAAAGTAGCTATTGTACCGTATGCATTGCGTAACCGGGCTGATGATATCAGGCTTTTCAAAAGTCAGCACCGTTCCTTCCTCAAAGTCATTCAACTGGCTCCAAAAAGAAGAGGTCATGGAAGCCGCCGTCATTATTTCATCAGCATCCAAAGCCAGCAGGCATTTCTTACCCGGAAACAGTTCTCTTGCTTTATCTATTAACAGTTGTTGCCGGTACAACTCGTCATACTCGGGATTATTATTCTCAATTAATATTGCTTTCGGGTGTTGCTTCACAATGTCCCTGCTATTATCCGTTGACATTTGGTCCGCCACTATAATAGCATCTGCAAACTGTTCAGTTACGGCAAGAAACCGCTCCAGTATCCAGCTTTCATTCTTTATAGGCGTTAATACAATTACTGGTAAAGATGCCATTATTGAATACGCTTTCTAAGGCGGTTAATAAAAGAAAAACTATTTACAAATAAAGATTGCAGTACAGCACTGGCTGCCACCAGCTTAAACAATATTTTTAAACCGGCATTGCCTTGAGTTTCTTTAGTACAACGATCCAGCCCCTTCTTAAAGAGTAAGGTGTTTTTATTGGCTGCATATTTAAGGGCTATCTGCTGTTGCGCAGATGCCCATTTTTTATGGGCCAAATGTAATAAAGCGGTTTTATCTGCGTGTCCTTCAAAATACCTTTCTATGTTGGCTATATGTATCTGGTAGTTCCAGTCCAATATTTCAAACTCACGGTTACTTAAGAAATGGCCTTGTGTTTCGCGGGTGCGAAATTTAAACAATACTTCTTTTAAATAAACAAAGTTGGTAATACGCAGCAGGCGTAACCATAAATCGGTATCGGCATACAAGCCAAATCTTGTTTCGTAATACCAGCCCGCCTGTTCATGAACAGAGCGGCGCACCATACAACAGGCATGAAAAATAGAATTGAAACTTTTAGGATTGCGCAGCAGTTGCTCACCCATAGCACGGCCATTATTCAGCACCGGCAAGTCGTGCAGCATTTCCTGGTAATGGCTTACACCATCTTCATCTATCCACGCACTGCCCTGCAGCACAAAACCTGCAGAAGGATTTGCCTCCAGCGCTGCTAATGATTTTTCCAGCAATTGAGGGTGAAAGAAATCATGATCGTGTAAAACAATTATGTACGCTCCCTTTGCTTCTTTCAGCAACCCGTTTAAAGGGTGTGGCGGACCCATATTCTCATGGTCTAATAAACGAATACGGGGATCATTAAATGAATGGATAATTTCTACCGTATTATCGGTTGAGCCATCATTGTAAATAACCAGCTCAAAGTCTTTAAAAGACTGATCTAATACCTGCTGAATGGTATGTTGCAAAACATGGGCACGGTTAAATGCCGGCATGCCCACAGTAACTTTAACGGAATTCATTGCTTTTTTGAGAAGTAAGAAACAAGCGTATTAAACAGCGTCTACCAAAACGCCCGATTCAATCTGGCGCAGGTATTCGTCTTTAGCATGTAAAATAGTAGTATCAATATCAAACTCAGGATACCAGCCTAATTCAGCTTTAGCTTTTTCAGCATCGGGGTATTTATCGTTTGCTTCTTCGTAATAATTGCCGTAAATGGTTTTGGGGTCTACAAACAAAATTTCGCTTTCGCTGTTCAGCACCCGCTTTACGCGTTGTGCCAAATCTAAAATATTGGTTTTGTTAGCAGGGTTGCCCACATTATAAGCATCTCCATTGGCACCTTTTTCCATACCTAAAATAATACCACGTGCCATATCTTTTACATGCGTAAAGGCACGTAAAGCAGAACCATCGTTAAACACCGTTATGGGTTTGTTATTATATGCCTGCTGTATAAAACGGGGCAACACAAAACCTCCTTTAGGAGATTGGCGCGGACCCGATACATTGAATGGGCGCACAATAGTACATTTTAAACCTTTGGCACGACAGGTATTAATTATAGCTGTTTCAGCCGCCAGTTTGGCAATGGCATATTCTAAACGCACGGTAGTGGTGGCAGGTACAATTTTAGGGGTGGTTTCTGGGCAATAGCCAGACTGGCCGCCACCATATATTTCACTGGTGGAAACATCTAAAAATTTAATATCATGCTTCAGGCAATAATCAATAATTAAATAAGCATCACGCACCACATCTCTTACCATATTGCCGGCATGTTTTAAAACACCGGCAGGGCCTACCGGCGATGCCAGGTGATATATTTCATTCCATTTACCAGGATCGGGTTGAGAAAAGAAAGCTTCTACAGTTGTAACATCATACGATACGTTGGAAGGATTGCCCATCTGCTTCATATAATCTTCAATTACTATTGAAGAAGAAGACATATCATCTACAATATGAACGTGGTTATTAGCATCTGCTGCCAGTAACTCTACCAGGGTGGTACCTATAAAACCAAAGCCGCCGGTAACTATAATTTTTTTCATAAACAACTGTTTTGAATCTTCTTTTAAAGGGTTATATAACTTAATAATTGGGAGTTTATTGTGATTTTGTAAGAGAAACTGTTTATTGCCACTGGTTTAGCTGAAAGTGTTGTTGTTTTTGTTACCAGCTTTTGTGTTTTATGTCATCATCGTTGCGTCGCACACTTGTACTGCAGTACAAGTGTCCGCCTTTAGGGGCGGAACGGCTGCTATACCGGAGCGTTGCTGCCGGCTACCAAATTGTGCAGTGTATTTATAATGGTGTTGTAAGAATAGGTTTGTATGCGTTGGCCCGAGGCCTTGCCCATGGCCGCTTGTTGCTGCGGGCCCAGGTTGATTATTTTTTGCAGGGCATGCTGTAAAGCGGTTGCATCATCTACCGGTATTATAAACCCGTTTATGCCATCCTGCACCAGATCGGTAGCGCAACCCACAATGCTGGTTACAATTACCGGCACATCAAAATTCATGGCTTCGTTTACAGAAAGGCCCCAGGTTTCTCCGGCACCACTGCACATTACAAACACACTGGCCGCAGCATAATAATTTACAATGGCGGCCTGGTTTACAAAACCGGTTAAGTGTACATTGGTTAACTGGTGTTGCTGTATATATGCTTCCAGCTGCGGCCGCAACTCACCATCGCCCACCAGCACCAGCTGCGTATTGGGGTTGTTTAACTGGTGAAATGCTTTTAGTAAAGTAAGGGGTCTTTTTTTGTGTATGTATTTGCCCGATGCCACAATAGTAAACAACTGTGGTTGCAAACCCAGGCTGCTGCGCAGGGTTTGTTGTGCTTCAGTATTGCTGCATTTGTGTGCGGCAAAGCGACTATTGTCTACACTGTAGGGCGCAAAGGCCAGTTTGCTATCCGGCACACCGTAATAGTTATAAAAGGCTTTGTTCTGGCTGCCTATATATAAAGCATGGTGCAATTGCTTAAATAAAAAATTACCCAGCACCAGTTTTCTAAGCATCCGTTTTAGGCGGCTGTTCTGCAGCTCCTGGTTCAGTGGAGACTCTCCACGCAATGCCAGTTTATGACCGTACCAGCGGGCGGCTATCATTGCCATCCAATAGCTGGCATAGTTCCAACCCGGTACAATTACCAATGAAGGCGGTGCCTGTTTTAATTTTTTTATGATTGCTTTATTATACAGGCCCCAAAAACCATTGTGGATGGAGGGTTTTTTAGCGTTGTTGGGTAACAACTCACTGTGGTATCCTTCCAGCAAGGGTATATCCCATTTTACTTTGGTGCCAAACTGCACATCTAATGTTTCTTTCAAACTTTCGTGGCTGCAATACCAAACGGTTATTGGCAGTTGCTGCCGGGTGGCGGCCGCAAACAGCGGCACCATGTATTGTATGGGGTGCGATTGGATGAAAATGATTTGTTCAGGCACTGAATAAAGCCGCCAGGCGGTTGGTATAATGCGTAAACCCAAACTGCTGGTTTACCTGTTGCTGTAATTGTTGTTTGGAGACGCCGGTTTGTATTTGCTGTACCAATTGCTGCAAGCCTTTTTGCACGGCTGCGGCCTCAAAAGGGTTTACCAAAATACCAAGGGCTCCGTTTTGTAAGGCATCGGTACTGCCATCTTTATTACCAGCCAGTACCGGCAAGCCGCAGGCCATGGCTTCTATAAATACAATACCAAAACCTTCTCCATAACTGGGCATGGCAAATCCATCGGCCAGCAGGAAATGATCGGTTAATTCATTATCGGGTATAAAGCCCAATAATTTTACCCGTTGCGTTACCCCTTCTGCTGCTATTAATTGTTCCACTCTTTCTTTTTCGGCTGCGTCTGCCTTGCCGGCAATAAAAAAATACAGGTTGGGGTACTGCTGTAATAAAGCAGGCATTGCTTTTATTACGGTATCGTATCCCTTGTATTGCTCACTGCTGTTTAAACGGGTTAATGCAAACAATACGGTATCGCTATTTTGCAGTTGGTGGCGCTGTTGCAGGTAAATTGGTTTATCAAAATGTTCAGGTTGTTTAAAATAGGGGTCGATGGTGTTATGAAAAACCGTGATGGCTGCCGCATCTATCCCCTGTTCTACCAGTTTTGATTTTGTGAATTGGCTTACGGCTAATATTTTGTCTGCCTTTTTTAACAGGCGCAGTACGGTTGAGCTGGCGTTCCATACTTCAATACCGTGTGCTATTACCCAATATTTTTTTTGGGGAAATAAAGTTTTTACTATTAAAGCGGGTAAAGAAAGGTTGCTATGGCCAATAATTATCGTATCGGCTTTACGGGCCAGCTTTATCATATTCCATACGCTCTTCCAACGGTTGCCATAACCGGCAAAAAAATGCCGTGGGTTTACATATGAGGGGTCTGCAGTAGCATCGTGTACCGAAAAAACAGTATAGTTGATACTACTGCTCTGCTGCTGTATTGTATCTAAGGCTTTGCAGAAGCAGCGGTTAAATTTTTCCAGACCGCCCGTAAACTGAAAAACGCTTAATGGAATGAAAAGTATGCGTTGCAAAAAACTGTAACCGTTTTTTAAAATAATTTTTTCCAGCTGGCCGTGCTGGACTGGTAAACCTGCATAACACCGGCATTACCGTTATTGTCTGCTTCATCAGTACAATAAATCATTAACCCATCCTGCAGGTTTGCCGGTGCAATGGCATTGCGTTGGGCTATGGTTAGCCGTGGGGCCAAAAAGCCACTATTGGTGCTTACTATTTCTAATGCAGCTTTAGGTGTTATATCGTTTTCAGCAAGGGCAGAAGGTGTATTGCCTTCGTAGGTTCTTACCTGCATCCAACCCCTTTTAGTAATGGTTAGTGCATTGCTTTTGTTAGCAGCCGCCGTACCATTGGCTAACTGCAGCAACCAATCATCAGACTGGTAAGTATCTGTACTACCAGAAGCCCCAACATTAAAACTACCCAAAACAGTAGCGTTTTTTGAATAGTTTACCAGGCTTTGTCCGGCTGTTACTGAATAGTGAGCGCCGACATTTAATGACTGGCCGAGTAAGGTACTAAACCGTACACCTGGTGTATAATTTAATTGACCCACCACTAATGAATGCTCTACATTGCTTAATGTAGAATTATTTGCCGCAATGATAGCCGTTTGTGCACCAGCAACTGAAACAGCATGACCATTTATATAAGTAGCATTTATAAAACCGGTATTGCCATTAGTCAATTCAGAAGCTGCACTGTAATTACTGATAAAATTTCCTTCACCTCCGGCCATCCATTTGGCATTGCCCATGAGTATACTGTTTTGGACGCCTGCATGGGTTACAGGAGCGCCTATAATTAAACCACCGATGCCTGCATAATTTGATTTTAGCAGTCCATCTGTATGTAGGCCATTACCCACTTTTGTAAAGGTTCCCTGATTGTTTATTTCAGTTCCGTTACCAGCCGGGTTAATAACCACATGATCGGTAGAGTCTACATACAATAAGTTAACGGCACTGGTACCAGATGCAGTAGACTGGTAAATAATGGGTACATTGTTTTGAGTAAACTGTAATTCCGTACCTCCGTTGATTTGCACTTTTGCTTTGCCTTTGCTTATTAAAAAATCCATAACTGCAGCGCTGGAAGTGTCTGCCACATAAAACCGTGTAACATTTACTCCGATGCTCTGAATACTGCCATCATGGGCCATATACTCATTATAAGGTCTGAACCCTCTTCTCGGACCATAACGACCCGCTGTTGATAATGTTCTGAAATACTCAGTTAGTTCCACACCAACTGCACCTTGTATATATCGTAACTCATGTGCAGTTCCGTAAGTAAAATCATTTGCCTTATACCCCGGAAAATCTTCATGGTTATATCCTTCCCAAATTACCACATCACCGGTATCGCTGGCAGGTGTGTTTATTTTAGGTGCGTACCCAATACTTTTGCCATAGCGGCCATGCGTACTGGTATATTGTTGCCCCATGTCTGCAAAATCTACCAGGTAGAGTTGCTTCATAGGGTTCTCATTAATATTGTTCTTGAACTTCAGTTTATAAAACAAAAAAGGAACAGTGTCCTGTAGGTTGGTATTCGATTCTTCTCCCAATACCAGGCTACCATACTTTCGGCTGGTGTCAGTAAAATCGTACAGTAATTGTCCGTCGTGTTCCTGAAAAAGCGATGAATAAGATAATTTATTTTTGGGTCCCCATTTTGCAAAAAATTTCTCATTGCCTTCTCCGCTATTACCTGGTTTGGCATTTAATGAGGTACCCGCTACAAAAGCATATGGTACACTTAATAATTGAGATTGACCCAGTTTAATAAAGTTATTATCGTTCCCGGTGGATATTTCTAATTGTATAAAACGGTTGCCTTCTTCCCATTTAACTTCTTTAATACTTCCCGTTGACGAAAACGTTCCCGGAGAACCAATGGCAATAGTGAACAAACCCATAACATTGGTTTGTACCTGACGGGTTTCTGTATAGTCTGCCACCCCATCTGGCCCGTTTAAAATACTGATGCGCACCATCATTTTTTTATTACTCAGCACCACACCATTTTTGTCTCTTGCCACACCCTGGTAATTTATTTGTGCAGGCACCTGCGCAAAACTATTATAAGCAACTACTAAAAAAACAAATACGTAAAACAGCCTTTTCATAAGCGGATATAGGTTTTGTAATAATAAAATAGAGTGTTACAAAACGATGAGACATAGCCGCTATTATAAAGTTTAATCCTGCGTTACTAACAATATCTTTTTTCTAAACGTATACCACTACTTAAAAGAAAGGATGCACCTACATATTACAATTCATTTCTATAATCATCTGCCTGCTGATGATGCATGTTCTTTGTTCCAGCGGTTCAGCAGGCAAATGCTCCAATACCGGCTCCAGTTAATACGCCCTTGCTGAAATTGCTGAAAATATTCCTGCTCCTTTTTATTAACCGGTGCTGCTTCATTACTGGCCAGTAACCATTTTTCAAATGGAAAAGTAAAGCCTTGTTTTCTCCGGTTCCAGATAGCTTCGGGCAACACCTCTTTAAACGCTTCAATTAATAAATACTTACCGGTTTGGGGGTGCATTTTCAGTTGAGGGCTGGTATGTGCTGCCAGTTCCATAAATACTTTGTCTAAAAACGGCACCCGTATTTCAAGACTATGCCACATGCTCATATAATCGGCATCTTTCAGTAACTGGTTCTGCATGTAAAAATTAGTTTCCAGCCAACTGATATAATCTGCACCACTGCCAGTGCCCATATAATTTGCAGCTAACGCATTCAATTGTTTTCTTACATCACTTTCATAAGTACCCGTTATAGAAGCCACTACAGCCGGTGTATATAAGCCTCGTAAAAATAAAGCCGTGGCAACGGGTTCTTCTAAACTTAAAAAAGATATTTTCTTATAACTATGTTTATTAGCTAAAGCAGCCATGTTTTGAATAAACCCGGGCAGCCGTTTTAATTGTTGTATTCTTTGCACCGACCGGAAATGACCATAACCATACCATAACTCATCTGCCCCCACCCCAGAAAGTACGGCCGTTAACCCATACTCATGTGCATAGCCAGAAATAAAATAAGTATTAATAGCATCAATACTTGGCTGATCCATTGCCTCAAAAATATCGGGCAATTTATTTTCAAACATCGCTTGTGTTACACAAAACGATTGGTGCTGGGCACCGGTTTTTTCAATAATTAAATCCTGGTATGGCTTTTCGCTAAACTGCTCTTCTTCAAAATATATTGAAAGCGTTTTTAATTGCTGGCCCAAATGTGGTGCAGCTAATAAGGTTAACAAACTTGAATCAACACCACCACTTAAAAACAAACCAATGGGTGCATCGGCAATTAAATGCCGCTGCACGGCAGCCGTTAACTCATTTTTAATAGCTGTTACAGCTGCTTCTTTTGATGGAATGGTATAATTAAACTGCCAGTTGTAAAAACTTTTTATACTGTATACGTGTGTTGTAAGATTAAAGCGCAGGTAATGCCCTTTGGGCAATGGCTGCACACCCTGCAGCGTGGTAACAGGTTCTGGTAAATGACCAAAGCTTAAAAAATAAAGCGGCCAGTTGGTATTCTCCGGCCAGTTAGCATCTACTGCTTTAAAAGAACGTATTTCTGAACCAAAGTAAAAACTTTTATTAGTATAACTGTAATACAACGGTTTTATACCTGCATGATCTCTGGCCAGCACCAGTTCCTGCTGTTGCTTCTCCCAAATGGCAAAAACATACATGCCATTGAATTTTGCAAAAGCTTCCACCCCCCATGCTGCATAGGCATTTACTATAACCTCGGTATCTGTTTTTGTTCTGAAGGTGTACCCCTTTGCCTGCAGTGCTGCTTTTATTTCCTGGTAATTATAAATTTCTCCATTAAATACAATGGCATAGTTACCATCGTTGCTAAATAATGGCTGGTGGCCGGCAGCACTTAAATCTATTAATGATAAACGCCGATGCCCCAACGCCAGCCCCAAAGTTTCATCTACCAGCAAGCCCGCATCATCGGGGCCGCCATGTTGCATGGCATCCCGCATACGCAACAGATCTTGCTGCAGTAATGGATGGTTATTTTTTGTTACTATGCCTGCAATGCGACACATAGGTGCAATAACTTTTTTTTGTTCCCAGCCGTGGTTCTTTGGGCGGCACCCTTGCGTCGCACACTTGTACTGCCGTACACGGGTGCGACGCAACGATGATGATAGGGTTACTGCTGCCGGTAACCACAAAATTATTTTTTAAGAAAAGAAGTCGAATGTTTTAAGAACGCGTTTCCACCATGGCTTTCTTTTAGAAGTGCCATTAACATACCCATAGCCATAGCCATAACCATAGCCGTAACCATAATTACCGTAGCCGTAATAACCGGTGCCTTCTGCTTTCACATCGTTTATCAGTAATGAAAGATGGGGCAGTTTATTACCGGTGTATACTTCATTAATAAAGTTTAATTGCTTTTTAAAAGTATAGCGCTGGCGTATTACATATACCGAAGCGGTTGCAAACTTGCTTAGTATAAGCGCATCGCTTACCAGCCCTACGGGTGCGGTATCTATAATAATGGCTTCAAAATTCTTTTTTGCCCAGGCAAATAATGTATTTAGTTTTTCACTCAATAACATTTCTGCCGGGTTGGGTGGTATGGGGCCGCAGGGTAAAACATACAGATTATCGTAATCTTTTATTTTAACCGGCAGCTCTTCTATATCAACATTACCCACCAGGTAATTGGTAATACCTGTGGGTTGATGTATGTTCAGGTTCTTGGTAATTTTGGGTTTGCGTATATCAAACTCCATTATCAGTGTTTTTTTACCGGCCAGTGATAATACGGCGCCCATATTGGTACTGATAAAGCTTTTTCCTTCTCCGCTGAAAGTAGAAGTAACCATAAACACCGGCATTTCTTCTTTACCGGTAAAGTATTGCATATTGGTACGCACCACCCTGAATTGCTCTGCCACAATACCACGGTCGTTTTTAAAAATAATGGTGCTTTCAGTGCTTTCGTCTGAGTGACCAATTTCGCCCAGTATAGGGGCATCGGTTACTTTTTCAATATCGCCTCTGGTTAAAACCTTATCGTTTAAAAGTTCTTTAATGTAAATAAACAGTACCGGAATCAGCAACCCAATAGCAATGGCCATTAAGTAGGTACTCTTTCTGTTGGGAGATATGGGCACATTACTGGAAAGTGCCGGATCTAGTACTTTTGAATTTGAAATGGTGGATGCCAGTGAGATAGCTGTTTCTTCTCTTTTCTGTAATAAAAACAAATAAAGACTTTGTTTTATACCCTGTTGGCGACTTATTTCCAGCAACTGCTTTTCTTTAGAGGGGATGGCTCTTATCTGAGATTGATAGTCTTTGTTTTTACTTACCACATTGGCTTTTGCCAGTTCATAAGAACGTTTGGTGTTTTTAATTTGCTCTAAAATATTCTGGCGCACTTTTTCTAACTGTACTTCTAACTGGCCTACAATTGGGTTTTGCGGGGTGGTTAATTTTAACTGGCGTTCTCTTTCTAACTGTAGTTGGTTATAATCGGTGGCCATTTTAATTAAAGCCGGGTCTTCTATGCCCAATGAAGAAGAAACAAGAGAATATTGGTTGGCTTTATTTCCCAGATAATCCTGTAACAGGCCAGCCACTGCAATTTTCACATCCTGTTCCTGCAATTGCTTTTCTACTTCTTTAATATTATCTATAAAATACCCGCTTTGGGCGTCAATATCAAAAACATTATTTTGTTCTTTATACTTCTGCAGGCTGCTTTCAACATCTCCCAGTTCACGGGTTATTAGCGCCAGCCTGTCTGTAATAAACGCCTGTGTTTTGGAAGCAGTGGCGTTTTTATCTTCTATATTAACAATATTATACTCTTCCATCAGCTGGTTCAATATATCCTCGCCCAGCTTTATATTATCTGTTTCGTAAGATAATTGTAATACGCTTGCCCCAAATGTTACCGGTTTAATTATTAAGCCTCTTACATAACCTTCGGCTGCTTTATTAACCGGCTGCCAGGAAAGTATATACTCTTTTACATCTTCTGCAAAGGGTAAAAATGTTTTAATAATAGTAAAAGTGCCCGCCTCAGTTGTAAAAGACTGATTAAAATTATACCGCTTTCCAGCCATTTCATAGGTATTGCCGTCTGTAATTTTAATGGTAAAACCAACCGCTTTGGAAGAGTCGGTCAATTTATGAATCATCAGTTTTACAGGCGCATCTGTATAAATATTAGCGGTTTTAATTTTACCGATGGCATAGGTGGTATAATCAAGATTCAGGCTTTTAACCACCCGCCGCATCAGGGTATTAGATTTCAATACTTCAATTTCATTATCAATATTGCCGCTGGATTTAAACAGGAAAAGATTCTCTAATTTCTCGTTGCTGTTATTATTATTGTCATTCTTAATAAGCATTGTAGACATTACCCGGTACATGGGGGTGCTGTATCTTAAATAGAGATAAGAAATTACACCGGCAAGCAATACAGAAATAATGAACAAAGGAAGGTATCTCAGGTATTTTAAGATAAACTCCTTCAGGTTTAGCGATTTTCCTTCGCCTTGTTGCAGGTCTTCAGAAAGGGCTATGTTATCGTTTTTCATTTATCTGGAAGATGGTTGAGTAAATAGATTTATCTGGTTAATGTGGCAATAGCTGTTACAACAATTGCTACAGAAGATATAGCACTGAATACAATGGTTAGGGTTCTGTCGGTAGACCGGTCAGCATTCAGTACTTTACGGTCATTCATCTCAATATAGACCACATCATTTTGTTTCAGGTTATAAAACGGAGATTTGAAAATATCCTTGTTATTTAAATCAATTTTTCCAAACTCTGTTTTTCCATCAGTCTCACGTATCACCAGCACATTGTCTCTTTTACCAAATACTGTTAAATCTCCGGCAAGGCCTACGGCTTCTAAAATATTTACCCGCTCATTGGGTATGGTAAAGGTGCCGGGGCGGGCTACTTCGCCAATAACAGTTACTTTATAATTTAAGAATCTGATGGTTACTATGGGGTCTTTGGTGTAAGTAGCCAGCTTTTCTTTAATGCTTTCTGCCAATACCGTTTTTGTTTTGCCATAAGAAGCAATATTACCTATTAAAGGCAGGGTTATATTGCCATCTTCATGTACCAGGTATCCAATTGCATTACCAGCACCGGTGGTACCGGCGCTGCTGGTAATACCACTCTGGTAATAGTTGGTGGTATTAAAAATGGCATCTGTTTTCGGATCGGCAGAGGATATATTAATGTACAGTATATCTCCTTTTTCAATTTTGGGTTCCAGTCGCGTCATATCAAAGCGGGCACTGTCAGAGAGATCATGAAAATAGGTTAGATCCCGGGTAAGTTTTTTAGTGTCTACGCAAGACACCATTGTAATTGCTAAAAACAATACCGCCAGTAAATGCATGGGCTTTCCCATATATTGAAGTTTTATTTATAATTTTTTATTGCAATTAGTTTTTTGCTATCCACATACGCCACCAGTTTACAACCCAAACTCTCAATTTCCACTTCCACTTTATTATGTAATGTTCTCTTTACAGTAGCTTCTTTATCCATTAAAATACCACTGCGTATTATTACTTTATCGTTAGGTTGCAGGGCTGTTTGGTGCACTTCCACTTCTTCATACTCATTTAAAAACCGTTTAATGCGGTCTATTTCTTTTTGCTTAATACGGGCCGGTTTACCCAACCAGTAAATAAAGTTTACCACACCATTGGTCATCCTCACTTTGGCCTGCTCCTCTTCTGTTACATGTACAAATACATACGATTTAAACAACGGCTCTTCAACCAACTTCACCCGGTCGCTCCATTGCTTTTTTACTTTGTTTAAAGGGCAATAGGTTTCAATGCCTTTTGCATCCAGTAAGGCAAAAACTTTTTTTTCCCAACGGGGCCTGGTATATGCCGCCAACCATTGCTTATCGCTTGCCATGTTTTGCTTCTCAAAAACTTTTTACCTGCTTCGTAAATATAAACACAAGTAGGGTGTTAAAAACAGCTTCTTACTTTCATAAAAAGGCAGAGCTTCGCCACCTCAGTCACAAACCAAATTTGCAACCGGCTGAGTATAAAAAAGATAAGTGTAACACTTGCCTTTTATACATGAGAAAAGGGTACAAGCGGTAATGTACTTACCTCCTATACCCTTTTAATATATTTCACTCCAAATCAGGACTGTTTAATTTCTTCACAGGATCTCTTCTAATTGTTTAAGGGAACGATTGGTGATGGTTGCTTAAAGCATTCCTCAGCCAATAGTTAATTAGCTTTAGTTTGGTTGCAAATATAGGTGTTTTTATTATCCAAGTTTTTGTAATATAAGGCAGTATAAAGAAAAAGAGGGGCTTTTGGCCCCTCTTTCAATACCCATATAACTACCCCAATTATAATTCCTGTCATATCACTTGCTTTGTGTTTAAAATTTTGTGTTTCCTCCGGCTTATGGTGCAGTGCGGGCAAATGCCATTTTATCTACCTGGCCGTAAAACTTAGTACCGTCTTTTTTTACAAAGGCAACCCTGTAAACTGCAGCTGCTGTATTTATATCTTCCAAAGAATTGATATGATTATTAGCTGCCATCTTTTTTGAAACCGCTGTATAATTAACCCCATCCGCAGAACGCTCTACCACCACATAATTAATAAGGCTGGCATTTTCCACCGCCCATTTAACCAGCACCTTCCCATCCTCTGTTTTTTGGGTGGTAACCGCTGCTACCGGGTTGCCTGTGCCATAAATAATATTGGCCGGACTATCCGTTTGTGCATTTGCAAAAAAAGGAGTGGCTATTACTAAAACCAGGCAGATTAAAATAAACTTTTTCATATAGGTGCGTTTGATATAAGTAAGGCATAGGACGTGCCATTTGGCTAAACGGTTGTTTATCACTGCCATTTTATGTTCCTGCTCAAGCCTACCCTCCCAAACAGAGAAACATCCTCCAATAAAAAGAGATCGCCTGGTGTATACAACAGCTTTTGCCTTATCTTTTACTAATAATTGCCATTTATGAATCAAAGGTTCTACTCATTAGATGTTTTCCGGGGTGCCACAGTAGCATTAATGATATTGGTAAATAACCCCGGCAGCTGGAGCCATATTTATGCCCCGCTGGAACATGCCAGCTGGCATGGCCTAACCCCTACCGATCTTGTCTTTCCTTTCTTTCTGTTTGCGGTGGGCAATGCTATGGCGTTTGTAATGCCAAAATTAGAAGCAGCCGGTACAGCAACTTTCTTTCAAAAAGTTATTATAGAGGATGTGAGGCTAAGTACACTAACTTTGAGTTTTCCACTGTTAATGCAAACTTACAAGATTTTTTAGTTAAAGAAAATGAAAAAGATAAGAAAAAAGGAAAAGATAAGAAGAATAAGGATGCATCACCATATTCTCTTGATAAAATATTTAAAAACCCTGAACAGTATGAATACGAACAAATTCTATCAAGCG
>JANRMC010000016.1:0-10645 GCA_033761915.1 Flavihumibacter sp. | reverse complement strand
GGATGGGTAGTGGCTGCATTGGCAAAAACATTAGAAGCATTACCCAAAACAGACCCGCATTACAAGGAATACCTGCAGGATTTTAAAGCAATGCTGAGTGCGTTGCCTGCCTTGCAAAGAGAAGATGGGTACTGGAATGTGAGTTTACACGATGCCAGTCATTTTGGTGGTAAGGAAGTATCGGGTACTGCATTGTTTATTTATGGTATGGCATGGGGTATTAATAATAAAGTGGTGGATAGAGCTACCTATTTACCAATTATTGTAAAAGCATGGAATGCCATGTGTAAAGAGGCCGTGCATAAAGATGGTAAATTAGGGTATGTGCAGGGTACGGGTAAAGAGCCTAAAGATGGGCAACCCGTTGGCTTTGATAAAACACCCGACTTTGAAGATTATGGCCTTGGTTGTTTTTTATTAGCCGGCACTGAAATTTATAAAATGAAATAATTGCTTATTGCTTATCTTAATGCATTAACACTTGAAATATGAAAAAAAATTTAAACCTGATAATTTTACTGGTGCTTTGCGTGGATGCCACTGCACAAAAAACTGCCAGCGTATATATTAATGGAAACGAACCTAAACAAACTATCAGCCGGCATATATATGGTCATTTTTCTGAACACCTGGGCCGTTGCATTTACGATGGCTTTTGGGTAAGCGATACTTCTACGTTGCCTCGTAAAGACCGGATTCGGTTAGATGTGGTGGCGGCGCTGAAGAAAATTAATATTCCTAACCTGCGCTGGCCCGGTGGTTGCTTTGCTGATGAATATCATTGGAGAGATGGTATTGGAGCCCGCAACCTGCGTCCGAAAATGATAAATACTCATTGGGGCAATGTAACAGAAGATAACAGCTTTGGTACGCATGAATTTTTAGAACTCTGTTCTCTACTGGGTACCGAACCTTATATATGTGGCAACCTGGGCAGTGGTACCATGGAAGAAATGAACAAGTGGGTGGAGTATTTAAATTTTGATGGCCTGAGCCCGATGACGGAACTAAGAAAACAAAACGGAAGAACCGCTCCGTGGAAAGTGCAGTACTGGGGTGTTGGTAACGAAAACTGGGGCTGTGGTGGAAGTATGACTGCCGATTTTTATGCAGACCAGTATCGCCGCTATGCCACGTTTTGCAAAAACTATCCCGGTGCACCATTAAAGAAAATTGCCGGCGGCCCATCTTCTGATGATTATAACTGGACAGAAACGCTGATGAAAAAAGTGCCTCTGAATATGATGTGGGGTATTTCATTACATCACTACACCATTCCTAAAACATGGGCCGATAAAGGTTCTGCCACTGCGTTTGATGAGAAAGAATATTTTGCCAGCATGCGCAGTACTTTAAAAATGGAAGAACTGGTTACCAGGCATTCTATTATTATGGATCGCTATGATCCTGCAAAAAAGGTTGCACTTGTGGTAGATGAGTGGGGTATATGGACCAATGTAGAACCTGGTACCAATCCCGGGTTCTTATACCAGCAAAACAGTATGCGGGATGCATTGGTAGCTGCCACCACGCTTAATATTTTTAATAATCATTGCGATAGGGTAAAGATGGCTAATCTGGCACAAACCATTAATGTGCTGCAGGCTTTAATATTAACCAAGGGGCACCAACTGTTGTTAACGCCCACTTACCATGTGTTTGATTTGTATAAAGTGCATCAGGATGCTACCTGGCTGCCGCTGCAAATAAATACACCAGAGTATGTGGTGGATGGACAAAAATTACCGGCATTAAATATTTCTGCATCTAAAGACAGTACCGGTGCTGTGCATATTTCATTGGTAAACTTAGATGCTAATAATGCCATCAGCATTAAAACAGCTTTAAACGGTATCAGTTTTAAAACAGTAACCGGTCAGGTAATAACAGCGGCTAAGTTTACAGATGTTAATAGCTTCGAAAACCCCGATGTGGTGAAACCTACCGCCTTTACGGGTGCCAAAAAAGAAGGCGATCAATTACTGGTTACCGTACCCAAATTAAGTGTAGTGGTGTTGGAATTAAAATAAGCGGATGTATAAACTGTTGTGTATAGTTATTGTAATGGGTTGGCAACTGGCTACAGCCACTGCTCAAAAAAATGGTCATAAGCCCAATATTATTTTCATTTTTGCAGACGATTTAGGTTATGGAGATATTGGCTGTTATGGGCAGCAAAAAATTGCCACACCTCATATTGATGCTTTAGCTGCTAAAGGAATAAAGTTTACCCAGTTTTATGCGGGTACAGCAGTTTGTGCTCCTTCCCGCGCCAGTTTGTTAACCGGTTTGCATACCGGGCATACACCGGTAAGGGGTAATATTACGTATCCGCCAGAAGGACAAACACCTTTGCCTGAAAGCAGCGTTACATTTGCACAGCAACTACAACAAAATGGTTATGCCACCGCTGCATTTGGTAAATGGGGCCTTGGCTTTATTACCACCAGCGGCGATCCCAATAAAAAGGGCTTCGATTATTTTTATGGATATAACTGCCAGAGCCAGGCACACGATTATTTTCCGGATCATTTATGGAGCAATCATGAAAGAGTTGATTTGAGTGTAAACCTGCAACACGATAGTATTTATTCAGCTGCTTTAATACAATCAAAGGCACTCCATTATATAAATCAGCAAAATGGGCAGCAACCATTTTTTATTTACCTGCCTTATACTTTGCCACACGGAGATGTAATAGTGCCGCACGATAGTTTATACCTGCACTATAAAAATAAATTTAACGAAGCACCCCTTACTGGTGAAGCACTGCGCACAAGAGCTCATAATATGCAGGCAGAACAGTATCCGCATGCCGCTTTTGCTGCCATGGTTAGTCGCCTGGATGAATACGTAGGCCAGCTAGTAAATGCTATTGAACAAAAAGGGTTGGCAGGCAATACGCTTATTATTTTCAGCAGCGATAACGGTCCGCACCGCGAGAATGGTGGCGACCCGGATTTTTTTAACAGCAACGGTATGTATCGCGGCATTAAAAGAGATTTGTATGAAGGCGGTATACGTGTGCCGTTTATTGCATACTGGCCCGGTATTATTAAACCAACTGTTACCAATAAGCCCGCTGCGTTGTGGGATGTGTATCCAACAGTATTGCAACTGGCAGGTGCGGCCCCTGTAAAGAATATTGATGGAATATCGTTGCTGCCGCTTTTATTAAATAAAGCAACTAAAAACCGGCACAACTATTTGTATTGGGAGTTTCATGAGAACGATGGAAGGCAGGCTATACGATGGAAGCAATGGAAAGGCATTAAACTGGAAGTGGGAAAAAATGCGGCAGCGCCCATGGAGCTGTACAATTTAGATACAGACCCCGGCGAAAAAAATAATATAGCAGCACAACACCCCACGGTGGTGCAGCAATTAGAAAAATGGATGCAGCAGTCACACCAGCCCAATGCTAACTGGCCTTTGCTGGCTAACGAAGTAAAGAAGAAGTAGTGGTTAACCAGCCGTGGTATTACATGGCTGCTGTTGTTGCGTCGCACTCTTGTGCCACCGTGCAAGGGGCGGCTTTAATTAAACGAAAAAAATGAAAGTAGGATTATTTATACCGTGTTATATTGATCAGTTTTATCCGCAGGTGGGTATTGCCACTTTGCAATTATTAGAAAAGCTGGGATGCACGGTTCATTTTCCCATGCAGCAAACCTGTTGCGGCCAGCCTATGGCCAACAGCGGCTTTGCTAAATACACAAAAGGCTGCGATAAAAATTTTGTAAACAATTTTTCTGATTATGAATATATAGTTGGCCCTTCCGGTAGTTGTGTATTACATGTAAAAGAACATTTGCATAGTGAAGACAATCCGCAATTGGCAAAGCACATACGTGAGTCGGTATATGAGTTAACCGAGTTTTTAACCGATGTTTTAAAAGTTAGTTCGCTGGATGCTTCTTTTCCGTATAAAGTAGGCATGCACAATAGTTGCCACGGACAAAGAGGGTTACATGTATCTTCTATGAGCGAAACAGTGACACCGGCATTTTCAAAACCCGGGCAGTTATTGCAAATGGTAAAAGGCCTGCAGTTAAGTTATCCGCAACGGGTGGATGAATGCTGCGGCTTTGGCGGCACCTTCTGTGTATTTGAAGAAGCAGTGAGTGTAAAAATGGGTAAAGACCGTATTAAAGAACATGCGGCCAACCAGGTGGATTATATAACCGGCGGAGATGTTAGCTGCCTGATGCATTTAGAAGGAATTTTAAAAAGACAGGGCAGTAAATCAAAAACCATTCACATTGCAGAAATATTAAACAGCCAGGTATAGAATATTTAAATGGTCCGTTTTATTATTAACTAAAAGATGAACCGAGCGTGGCAACGATGATGAATAAAGAACCAATGCTGGTAACAAAATAAAAAATGAAAGATCACGCATCATTAGCAAAACAATTTATAAAAAACGAGGCCCGCACCGACTGGCACGACGAGACTTTGTGGTTTGTGCGCCAGAAAAGAGATAAGGCGGCACATGGGCTGCCGGAGTGGGAGCAGTTGCGTACCTGGGCTTCTGAAATAAAAGACCATACGTTATCGCATTTAGATGATTACTTATTGGAGTTTGAAAAGAATGCAACAGCCAATGGCATAGTGGTGCATTGGGCCAGCGATGCTGCAGCACATAATAAAATTATACACGATATTATTAAACAGGAAGGCATTACACGTTTGGTGAAAAGCAAGAGTATGCTTACGGAGGAATGTCATTTAAACGAATACCTGCAGCAACAGGGTATAGAAGTGGTGGATACAGATTTGGGAGAACGTATTGTACAATTCAGAAAGGAGCCGCCCAGCCATATAGTACTACCGGCAATACATTTAAAAAAGCAGGATGTGAGTGATACATTTCATGAGCACTTGCAAACAGAAAAGGGTAATAACGATCCGCAATACTTAACGCATGCTGCCCGCCTGCACCTGCGGGAAAAATTTATTGAAAGCAGCGTAGCTATTACAGGTGTAAATTTTGCCGTGGCAGAAACCGGTGGTTTTGTGGTTTGCACCAATGAAGGCAATGCAGATATGGGGGCACATGCTGCCCGTGTGCACATTGCTTGCATGGGCTTTGAAAAAATTATTCCGAAAGCCAAGCACCTGGGTGTTTTTTTACGGTTGCTGGCAAGAAGTGCCACGGGGCAACCGGTTACCACTTACTCCAGTCATTTTAATAAACCGCGTGCCGGCCAGGCCTTGCATGTGGTGATAGTAGATAATGGCCGCAGCCGCCAGTTAGGAAGAGAAGATTTCAGAAACTCGTTAAAATGCATACGCTGCGCAGCTTGTTTTAATACCTGCCCGGTGTATAGAAGAAGCGGCGGTTATAGTTATCATACAGCAGTGGCTGGTCCTATTGGGTCTATATTAAATCCTAATTTAGATATAAAGGCCTATAGCGATTTGCCCTTTGCTTCCACGCTTTGCGGCAGTTGCAGTAATGTATGCCCGGTTAAAATAGATATTCACCAGCAACTATGGAAATGGCGGCAGGTGGTAACAGAAGAGGCGAATGTGCCGGTAAGCAAAAAGATAGGTATGCGTTTGATGGCATGGGTGCTGGATTGTAATGTGAATTATAAAGTAGCCGGTAAGGTTGGGCGTTGGATGATGCGTAACCTGCCCTTTTTGGTAAAAAATAAATTGAATCCCTGGTATCATCAGCGTGAAATGCCGGAAGCACCTAAACAAAGTTTTAAAGAATGGTATATAAAAAATAAGAAAGCATGAGCGGAAGAGAAGCCATATTAAACACCATTAAAGCCAATAAACCGGTTGCCACAGCACTCCCTTTTATAGATATAACGGCTGCAATTACCTACGATGATGTATTGCAGCAATACAAAACAGTATTGCAAAACATTGGGGGCAGTTGCCAGGAATTAAATAATGAAGCTGAATTGCAGGAAGCCCTGCAATCCATTACCGCATCGGCTACTAAGGTGGTGAATGTGTTGTCTGCAACACCGGAAACTATTGCAACGGCAGATGCTGTTGCTTTAGAAGCCACGGATATTGCCATTATGCGGGGCGTGGTTGCTGTTGCAGAAAATGCAGCAATATGGGTGCCTGAAGAACAGATGCTAAACCGGCTATTGCCTTTTATTTGTCAGCAACTGGTATTGGTAATAAATGAGAATGATATTGTACCCACCATGCATCATGCCTATGAAAAAATAGATGTAATGGGTACTGGCTTTGGTGCGTTTATAGCCGGCCCTTCTAAAACAGCCGATATAGAACAAAGTTTGGTAATTGGTGCACACGGCCCGGTAGGACTGCAAGTATTAATTGTAAAAAAATAAATAGCTTGCTGTGTATACAGCATAAAATAAGTATCCATGTTTAGTCTGGCGCATAAAAAAGCAGTAATTACAGGTGGCGGCAGTGGCATTGGTAAAGCAATGGCTTTATTATTTGCGCAGCAAGGTGCCGCCGTGCATATCATAGAATTGAATGAAGCCGCGGCTGAGACGGTTGTACAAGAAATTACAGCAGGCGGTGGCAGTGCGCAGGCACATGCCTGCGATATCAGTAACCAGGCACAGGTATTTGAAGTGTTTAATGGTATTGGTCCATTGCATATTTTAATTAATAATGCAGGCATTGCGCATGTGGGCACTGTAACATCCACTGCTGTAGAAGATTTTGAAAAAGTATTTAACGTAAATGTAAAAGGCGCTTACAATTGCCTGCATGCGGCCATTCCGTTGCTGCAGCAATCGGGTGGTGGTGCTATTTTAAACGTATGTTCTATTGCAGCTTTTGTAGGCATTCCTGATAGGTTTGCATACAGTATGAGCAAAGGGGCTATTTATGCCATGACGCTGAGTGTGGCTAAAGATTATCTTTCTCAGAACATACGGTGTAATTGCATTTCGCCTGCACGGGTACATACTCCGTTTGTAGATGGGTTTTTGCAAAAAAATTATCCCGGTAATGAAGCAGCCATGTTTGAAAAATTATCTAAAACACAACCCATTGGCCGTATGGGTACACCACCAGAGATAGCCGCGCTGGCATTGTATCTCTGCAGCGATGAAGCTTCATTTATCAGTGGTAATAATTATAATATTGATGGCGGATTTGTAACCTTAAACAACTAATAAAATATTCAATCATGAAATTGTTCCGGTTCAGAGAGAACGGTAAAGTAAAACCCGGTATTTGTATTGACGATAAACACTACGATGCTTCATCTGTAATTGCAGATTATAATGAAGCTTTTTTTGAAGGCAACTGGCAGGCGGCATTGGCAAATTTAAATACCAGTTTGCCACAGGTAACAATCAGCCAACAGCAATTTGATGCACCCGTGGCACGACCCTCTAAAATTGTTTGTATTGGTTTAAACTATGCCAGCCATGCGAAAGAAACCGGGGCCACACCACCAACTGAGCCGGTTATATTTTTAAAATCAAGCACAGCCCTTTGCGGCCCTTTTGATGATGTGGTGATTCCTAAAAACTCGGTAAAAACAGATTGGGAGGTGGAGTTGGCGGTGGTAGTAGGCAAAAAAGCTTCTTATGTTTCAGAAGCCGATGCGATGAGTTATGTGGCTGGTTATTGCCTGCACAATGATATCAGCGAACGCGAATTTCAGTTAGAACGCGGCGGCACCTGGGATAAAGGGAAAGGCTGCGACACTTTTGCACCGGTTGGTCCTTATCTGGTAACTAAAGATGAAGTAGCCGATCCGCATCATTTAAATCTCTGGTTATCGCTCAATGGTAAAAAAGTGCAGAATGGTAACACGTCAGATTTTATTTTTAATATACCACAGGTAATTTCTTATGTCAGTTATTTTATGACGCTGTTACCCGGAGACATCATCAGCACCGGCACACCGCATGGGGTGGGGCTGGGCATGAACCCACCGGTATATTTAAAACCCGGAGATATTATGGAATTGGGCATCGATGGTTTAGGTACTTCTACACAAACAGCGGTGGCATACAGCGCCTCATAAAAAATAATTCTAATGAACCTTCAATTAAAAGATAAAGTAATTATAGTAACCGGCGGTGCCAAAGGCATTGGTCTGGGCATTGCAGAAGTATTGGCCGCAGAAGAAGCCATAGTGGTAATAGTAGGCCGTAATACAACGGATAATGAAACGGCCGTGGCTGCCATTAAAGCCAATGGTGGTAAGGCAGTAAGTGTTACAGCAGAACTATCCAATCCTGCGGAAAGTGAAAAAGCCATACAGCAGGTATTGCAGCAATTTAACCGTATTGATGGTGTGGTAAACAATGCCGGCGTAAACGATGGGGTAAGTTTAGAACACGGTACCTACCATCAGTTTATTGATAGCTATCATAAAAATGCCGTGCATTATTATTTAATAGTGCAGCATGCACTACCGGCTTTAAAGCAATCAAAAGGTGCTATTGTAAACATCAGTTCTAAAACGGCAGAAACCGGACAGGGCAATACTTCTGGTTATGCAGCTGCCAATGGAGCCCGTAATGCATTAACCAGAGAATGGGCGGTGGAGTTGCTTAAATACAGCATTCGTGTAAATGCGGTAATTGTTGCAGAATGTTTTACTCCCTTGTATGAAAAATGGATTCAGACCCTGCCCAACCCACAGGAGAAACTGAAAAGTATTACAGAAAAAATTCCGTTAGAAAAAAGAATGACCACGGCTACAGAAATTGCCAATATGGTGGCCTTCCTGTTGTCGCCTGTAAGCAGTCATACCACCGGCCAGCTCATTCATGTAGATGGTGGCTATGTTCATTTAGACCGCGCCTTATTGTAAAGGTATATTTATGAAACCAGCAGCAGTAACCCCGCTTCAGCTTTATTGGCGTCGCACCCTGCAACAGGTAGTGCCCGCAGCAACATGGCTGCTGGGCTGTTGCTTACTGTTAGTGAGTGTGCAGGCACAGGTAAATAATAATTACAATATCCGCTGGACAACACCCAGCCCCAATGCTTCAGCATCTATGCCCTGCGGTGGGGGAGATATTGGTATGAACGTTTGGGTGGAGAATGGAGACCTGCTGATATACCTGGCACGCAGTGGTAATTTTAATGAAGACAATGCCCTGTTTAAAACCGGCCGTTTAAGAATACAGTTATCGCCCAACCCATTTACCGGCCCAGCATTTTTGCAGGAACTGCATTTGCAGGAAGGAATAGTAACCGTTACTGGTGAAGCGAATGGTATTAAAGCAACGGCCACTATCTGGGCCGATGTGTTTGCTCCTGTGGCACATGTAACTATCAACAGCAATAAAAAAATAAAGGTGCAGGCAACCTATGAAAGCTGGCGTTATAAAGACCGGTTATTGCAACCGCGGGAAAGCTTTGCCAACTCCTGGAAATGGGCACCGCCCAAAAACAAAACGTATACAAGAGACAGTATTGCTTTTGTAAATAAAGGCATCCTGTTTTATCATAAAAATACTGCTCAAACTATTTTTGATACCACTGTTGCCCAACAAGGCATGGGGGCTGTAAAAGAATTATTATATAACCCGCTTAGCAATTTAATTTTTGGTGGCTACTTCTTTGGAAAAAATTTTGTACCCGCTGCCACTACAGAAGGAGTGCATACAGATACCGATTTTAAAGGCTGGCAATTAAAATCAGAAAAGGCCAGCACCAGTCATGCCCTGCAGGTGGTATTGCATAACCAGCAAAATATAACAACAGCAGCATGGCGGGATAGTGTATTTAATAAACTGCCCATTGCATTGCAAAAAAACAGCCGGCAATTAAACCAGCAATGGTGGCAGCAATTCTGGAGCCGTAGCTTTATACATATCAACAGCCGTGATACCAGTTCTTTGGGCTGGCAGGTGGGCCGCAATTTTCAGTTGTTCCGTTATATGCTGGCGTGTAATGCCAGCGGCCAGTGGCCTACAAAGTTTAATGGTGGTTTGTTAACGGTTGACCCGGTGTTTACAGATAATAACAATAAGCTTACACCCGACTATAGAAACTGGGGTGGTGGTTTGCATACCATGCAAAACCAGCGGCTGGTATATTTTCCGATGATTAAAAATGGTGATTGGGATTTGCTGCAACCGCAATTACAGTTTTACCTGCGTATTTTAAAAAATGCAGAGCTGCGTACTAAAACATACTGGCAGCATGCAGGTGCTTGCTTTACAGAACAAATGGAAAATTATGGCTTACCTGATTATGCAGAGTATGGCACCAAACGCCCGGCCAGTTTTGATAAAGGCGTTGAATACAATGCATGGCTGGAATATGAATGGGATACCGTGTTTGAGTTTTGTTTAATGATGCTGGAAGAAGAACGGTATACCGGTAAAGACATAAGTTCATATATTTTTTTTATTGAGAGCTGTCTGCGTTTTTTTGATGAGCATTATCAATATCTGGCAAAGCAACGTGGCATTAAAGCGCTGGATGAAAAAGGAAAGCTGGTTTTATATCCGGGCAGCGGGGCAGAAACATTTAAAATGGCAACCAATGCCAGCTCTACCATTGCAGCTTTGCAAACTATTACACAACGATTACTGCAGTTGCCCGGTAATTATCTGAGTGTTGCACAAAGAGCGCATTGGGATAGTGTAAGCAAACGCATACCCGATATCACTTACACCAGCTTTGATGGAAAAACAACGATAGCGCCGGCCAGGCAATG
>JANRMC010000015.1:0-2986 GCA_033761915.1 Flavihumibacter sp. | reverse complement strand
CACTTGTACTGAAGAATGTTTATGATCAATAGTTTATTGTTCATAGCAATTACCATTGACTATAACCCTGGACCATTAACCAGCTATCGTACAAGTGTGCGACGCAACAAATGTTGCGCTGTATTACCAATGCTGGTAACCAAAAAAATTACCAATCGCCACCGGCGCCACCGCCACCAAAATCGCCACCACCAAAACCGCCAAAGCCACCACCACCGCTGTCTCCGCCGCCACCACTCCAGCCACCGCCGCCGCCACCGGTAGGAAACCACCAGATAGGAGGGGTGTTGTTAAATCTGCGATAACCTCGCCGACTCATCATACCACCGCCGCCACCACGGCCTCTTGAAAAGAGGAAGATTAAAACAATTGTAATAATAATGATGGTGCCAAATGGAAAGCCACCACCACCTTTAGAACGGCTTTTATAGCCCTTGGGAGCGGTATATTCTCCGGCCGCTGCTTTTATAAGTTGGGTGGTGGTAACATCAAAAGCCTCGTAAAAATTACCCGCCTGTAGATTAGGCCGCAGGTAATTATCAACAATACTTTTAGTGGTAATTGAGTTTAAAACACCTTCTAAGCCGTAGCCCGTTGCAATAAATGTTTTTCTTCTGCCATCGGCTTCATCTTTACCATCGCTTACCAGTATAACTATGCCATTGTCTTTGGCCGCCTGGCCGCCAACACCCCATTGATGGCCTATTTCAGTAGCATAATCACCGGCATCATAACCTTGTGTACTGTGCAGTGTTACTACCAATATCTGGTTAGATGTGGTATCGTTATAGCGTTTTAGTTTTTCTTCCAGCTGGTTTTCTTCCTGCGGAGAAAGCATGTCTGCCAAATCAACCACTAGGCGGGGTGGGTTAGGTTCTTTGGGCAGTTTATCTTTCGGAACAATTTGTGCAGATGCAAGGCAACAACTACCTGCAAAGGCCAAAAGCAATAAAATTTGTTTTGCAAAAGAACGCATGCAGGTTGGAGAGTTTGAAATTATTATTTGCCAAAAATTATATCGTCGGGTAATTCATTTTTATCATCTGCTTCATACGGAAAATGGCGGTGTAACGCTTCGCCAATATCTGTAACACAACCCACAATGCCTTCTGCAAATTTTTGACTTTTAAAGGCATTGAGCATGGCGGTAACTTCATTATTCCAGAACGCAGTACCTGTTTTTTTATAAATACCTTCATCTCCAAACACAGCTAATTGCTTGTCCTTGGTGGCAATATAAAGCAGGGTGGCGTTACGCTGTTCGGTTTCATCCATTTCCAGTTGAAAGAAAATTTCCTGTGCCCGGTCAATGGCTTTAACATAACGGCAGCGGCTTTCAATAAACACTCTTATTTCACCACTGGTTCTTTTTTCAGCAGCTTTAATTGCAGCTACAACCTGCTGTGTTTCTGTTGCAGACAGAAAATTTTCTTTTCGTTGCCAGAAGAATAATGCCATGGTTATTTACTAAAATCTACTTTAGGTGTTTCTTTTTCTGTTTCAGTTGCCTCAAAATAACCACGCTGTTTAAAGCCCAGCAAGCCAGAGTAAATTACATTAGGAAAGTTGCTGATGATGGTATTATAGTTTTTAACCTTCTCGTTAAAACGGCTGCGTTCTGTAGCAATTTTATTTTCTGTGTTGGTTAATTCTGTTTGCAGGTTTAAAAAGTTTTGGTTGGCTTTTAACTCAGGATAATTTTCAGTTATCATTATCAGCCGTCCCAGTGCTTGTGATAATTCTCCCTGGGCAGCCTGAAACTCTTTTAATTTTTCTGGGCTTAGATCATTAGGATCTACTCTTAAGGATGTAGCTTTTGAACGGGCTTCTACAACTTTAGTCAGGGTTTCCTGTTCAAAATTGGCAGCGCCTTTAACGGTGTTTACGAGATTACCAATCAGATCAGACCGGCGTTTGTATTGGTTTTCTACATTACTCCACGATTCGCTTACTTCTTGTTTCAGGCGGTTCATAGAGTTGTAATTACAACCGGCACAACCACCTAAAAGCACAATAATGGCAACAATAGCAATTAGAACAATGTTTCTGGTACTCATATTTTTTGAGAGTTTTAATTAGAGTAATAAATTTATAATAATATCAATTAGTGCCGAAAAGAATTTTAATCTTACACAAAGTCGGATTTATTTTATTCGCATTCAATACTCAGTTATTCATATGCTTTATTTAAGCAACGCCTTTTAGAAATAATGTGTTCAACATTATTCAGATATCAGAAAATGGCCACTTCAATGATTTTAAACCGCCAGAAAGGTATGGTTCGTTAAGTCAATACACCCTAAATGAAAGGTGGCCGAAAAAAAATAAAAAAAAATAAAAAAAAATATTTCATCCGAAAGGCTTGCCTGTATTGCATTTTAGATGCATTTGCCGGAAAAGAGCGTGAAATAGTTTGAAATAAATTTGGCAGAAATAAATCGCGTCTTATCTTTGCGGCCCGCTTTTGAAAAAGCAAAGCGGTAGTTCTTAGAAAAAGCGGTGTGAATGAAGATGTTGAAAAATAAAATCAAGAAAAAATTTGTGGTGAATGTACGGTGCATTATCTTTGCAATCCGCTTGAAAAAAACGGTAAGTTCTTCAAATAATTTTTGACTTTGAATTCGAAAAAAAATTCAAAAAAATCGAAAAAAAATTTGGTGAAATAAATACAGCTCTTACCTTTGCAACCCCAATCAAAACGGGCAGCAATATAAAGCTGAAAAGATCTTTGAAAGTTTGGAAGCAACAGCACTTAAATCAATGATTTAAGGTAAGATTTGTTAGCGTAAAAAAATATCGAAATGACACGTTAATATCCTTTATTAACATTTAGTCAGATCAAAACTCATTTACAATGGAGAGTTTGATCCTGGCTCAGGATGAACGCTAGCGGCAGGCTTAATACATGCAAGTCGAGGGGCAGCATGACTGTAGCAATACAGTTGATGGCGACCGGCAAACGGGTGCGGAACACGTACAGAACCTT
>JANRMC010000014.1:0-1967 GCA_033761915.1 Flavihumibacter sp. | reverse complement strand
CATACTTCTTTTTTTATTGTTTAAAAATTGATTTACTGAACAGTGCCAAACCTGGTACCTATATAAAAAGAAAAGCCATTAACATTACCCCCCTGCACCTTTGCCGGTGAGGCCCAATATGACCCATCTAAATAAAGCGTTTGAAAAAATTTTGATTTAGTAGTATAGGCCAGCCTTACGCCACTTCTTGCAAACACATTGCTTTCCCTTGCAACATCCTGTTTGGCAATATTGGTAATGTTATTTACTGTAACTCTTGGCTCACCAATGTTAAGATAACCACCACCCGCATATACCGATGTAAACCATTTATGATTTTTGAAATAAATATTTTTACCCCCATTTACACCAAGCAGTAACAGTGAGCTATTGGTATTTTGAAATAAAAAAGGTGAGTTGGCATCCCTGATTTGTTGGTCATACTTTAATGCATTAAAATCAAAAACAAGCTGCCCAAACCAGTTTTTCTTTAAAGACATTTCCACTCCGGAGTTAAACGCAAGGGTAGATTTAAACGCATTTGCAAATTTTCCCTGAGCATTTATTAAACCAAAAGCGGTAGTAAAAAATAGTTTACCATTTTCCTGGGCCACTAAAGATTGGTTAATAGATAATGTTACTACAAAGACAATTATGATTGTTTTAATTTTCATGTTTCTGCTGATTGGTTTTAGGTTGAAAAATATTTAATATCAGGCCTCCCATCAATGCCCCATATAATGTCATTCTTACCGGGTTAGATTGTATATAGCAAGTACCTGAAGTACATCCAACGAATTTCCAGTACAGGTATCCGGCTACTGAGCCAATCAATACACCTGAAATGGTAAGTATATATTTTTTTATAAAATTCATGGGTCTTTATTTTACAATATCACATTGAACCAGGACGGCATGTTCATATAAATCGAGGTCTGTATCAAAGCTGTTACCAGCTGTAATGGCGCCCTTTATTTTTATAATATCCCCTTCTTTAATTCCTGCTGTATTAGGACTCGTTTTTAGTGTAAACGTGCCGCTGACGCCTACTTTAGCTCCCTCGTCCTTTAAAACAATTACAGTTTCTCCACTTTGATTAGTGGATATTTTACTTACCCGGCCTTCTACAATAAGTACTTTAGAATTGCCATCACGGGACAGATATTTTGCGTTGGCTGCATTGGCATCTGCTGAAAATTCCTGTATAAGGTCGCTAACTTTTAGTTCTGCAAATGCTTTTGTTGCCTGTACATCCCGGTGTGGTTTAAACCACATGTATGCACCTACACTACCAGCTATTATTATACCTGCCAGCATTACTAATCCAATTCGTTTAATTGTTTTCTTTTTCATATTAGTTGGTTTGAAATAAAATATATTATTCAGGAATGTTGAAAATTAAATACGCTTAGGTTTTGAGTGTCATAGTCAATTAACCCATGTTTTTTTAAATACACCAGTGATGTAGTAACCGACTGCCTGCTGGTGGTTGTAACCCTGGCAATATCTTCATGCGTTAAAAAGTTCTTTGCGGTATAACCGCCATTTACAGGGTGCCCAAACTCCATCACAAACTCTTTTAGAAAATCCATAATCCTTTCTTTTACATCTTTTAGCATTAATGAAAACATTCGTTCTTCCATTTTTTTAATCCTCTTACCTATAAATTGGTGTATGCTTTTACGAAAGTTATTGTTGGTAACCATTAATTGCTTTACTGTTTCTACAGGAATAAAACATACTTCGCAGTCCTCTAATGCTATCGCTGCTTCGTGCTGGTTTTCCTCATTATCCAGCAGATTCAGTTCACCGAAAATGGCCCCCGGTTTAATGAAGTATTTAATTAACTCTTCGCCGGTTTCGCTGATGTTTGATATTTTAATGAGGCCCTTCTGCAGAAAATAAACATACTTAATGGTTACGTCTGTTACATGGAATACTTTCATTTCATTAATTCGCCTTACTATTCCGGCATTGTGCAGCATCAG
>JANRMC010000013.1:0-7949 GCA_033761915.1 Flavihumibacter sp. | reverse complement strand
TTTATCATAGCCTCTGTCAACAAGTGCTTTGATGGCAAATAATTCGCCTAACTCACCCAATGATTTTTTTCTGGCTGCTTCCTTTTTGTTTTCCATTATTAAGGATGATTTTTTTTTCTCCCCCGGGGTCTGGCGCAGCCACTCCGGGTTTTTGTTTTATCATTTCTGTTACCTTGTTTACCCACCGGGAAGTTACGACGAGTGGTGTTTTTTAATTCTCAGTTTTAAATTTTGACTTGCCGTACAAGTCCCGCTAAAGGCGGGATGAAGTGCAACAGCTACTCCCTGCCTGACTGCGTCACGCAGGCAGGGTTCCTCGCAGCGTTGCAGCTAACATGTGCGACGCAACGATGCTGCCACGAAGCACCACGGCTGGTAACACACTACTCTTTATCTAATAAGGCGCAGTGTTGTTATTGCAGCAACGGTATTTCTACCGGGTTCATAAATATTTGTTTGCCTTTTTCAATGCCCGTTTTAATCATTTCATCAGCACCGGCAGAAGGGCCGCCAATACGCAGCACGGCATCGCAATGGCTGATAAGCCGCACCGGCACGGGATGAAAGAACTCATTAAACACCGCATCGCCTATTTGTTGCGAGCCGGCGGCTGCTATCAATGGCAGGGCAAACCACTCGCCCAGCACGGGCATATGCCCCATGCGATAAATGTGCAGCGCCATATCGGTCATGGCTTTTACATTGGCCGCAATTTTTATGGGGTCATCGTTGGTGCCAGAGCGGTAGGGGCCGGCCACCAATATCAGTAAAGGTTTTGCAGTGGGCATTTTTTTTACAGCAATTTAAAATAATTACTGCTATTGCCTTACGGTTAATGTTGTAAACGGAAAACAACTGCAAGCATTTGTACATTAAAAAACCGCTTTGCAGCGGTTTGGTATTTTAATTTTTTGGCTTTATGCTGATGGCATAACCACCGCTGCGTGCCAGCTGAAAACTCAATTGCGTTTTACTGGTTACTTCTTTTGTTTCTATTACATAGGCCGTGGGGTTGGTATCCCAATCGGCCGTGGGGGCATCTTTATAAATGGTGGCTATGTATTTTTTATCGGCATCCAAAAAATTCAGCTTCAAAATGGCGCTGCGTTTGTTTTCATCGGTAATGCTGCCCACAAACCAGTTGTTACTGTTTTTTTGTTTGCGTGCAATGGTTATATAATCGCCGGGCTCGGCTTCAACTATTTTAGTATCCTGCCAGTTTACGGGCACTTCTTTTATAAACTGAAAAGCATCTAAATATGCCTCGTAGTTCTCTGGTAAGTCTCCGGCCATTTGTAAAGGACTGTACATGGTTATATACAAGGCCAGTTGTTTTACAAGCGTGGTGCGTACTTCTGTTTTGCGGCTGCTTTCAAACTGGTTGAGTTTAAAATGAAACAGACCGGGTGTAAAATCCATAGGGCCGCCCATTAAACGGGTAAAGGGTAAAATGGTTTGATGCTCTGGAGTAATGCCCAGCGTGGGGGCATTGTTAAACTCGTTGCCACGGGCGGCTTCATTGGCTAACCAGTTGGGGTAGGTGCGGTGCAGCCCGGTGGGGTGAGAGGGTTCGTGTGCTTCTATCATGATATGATATTTGGCAGCAGTAGCAGCTACTCTTTCGTAATGCTTGTTCATCCATTGTCCATCGTGGTGCTCGCCCCGCGGAATAATTTTACCTACATAACCTGTTTTAACGGTATTAATACCATTGGCCTGCATGTATTGAAAAGCAGTGTCCAATCTTCTTTCATAATTGGTAACGGCGCCCGAGGTTTCGTGGTGCATAATAATTTTTACGCCTTTTTGCGCGGCATAGCTACTCAGTTCTTTCATATCATAATCGCGGTAAGGCGTTACAAAATCAAACACATCTTCTTTCCAGTTGCCAAACCAATCTTCCCAGCCTTCGTTCCAGCCTTCCACCAGCACCCCATCAAAGCCGTGTGTGGCGGCAAAGTCAATATACTTTTTTACGTTGGCCGTGTTGGCGGCATGTTTGCCACTGGCTAAATCCCAGGTGCCTTTGCCGGTATGCATCTCCCACCAAACGCCCAAAAATTTTTGTGGCTGCACCCATGCTCCGGGGTTATCAATTTTAGAAGGCTCGTTTAAATTTAAAATAAGTTTTGAGGCCAGGATGTCGGTAGCCTTATCACTGATGACGATGGTGCGCCACGGTGTTTTAGCCGGTGTTTGTAAATATACTTTGTTGCCCACCGCATCGGGCACCAGGTGGCTGCTGAAAGTTAGGTTCGTTTTATCCAGCACCAGATTCATGGTACTGTAGTTAAGTAAAGCCGCTTCATGAATATTGATATAAATATTATCCGCTGTTTTTAACATCAGCGGGGTTTGCACGGCGCTGGCACCAATTAAAGATTGCACGGCAATATCTTTTTCCTTCGCTGCTGCTGCCAATGCATCAATAGCAGAAAGCGAGGTGGTGTTGTATAAATATTCATTAGTATCGTAATCGCCGGGTATCCAAAACGCTTTGTGGTCGCCACTCATAGCAAACTGGGTTAACTCTTCTGCCACTACAAAATGATTGAGCTGTGGCTGTGCCGGAAACTGGTAGCGGAAACCAATGCCATCATCAAACACCCTAAACACTACCTGCATTTGTATGCCACTGCTACCCACATCTTTCAACGTTAACTCTAATTGGTGGTATTGATTGGTAATGCTGGCTACTTCTCCCCATACGGGTTGCCAGGTGCTGTTATTACTGCTGCTGTCTGTTTTAAGAATGCTGAATTTGTTGAGCGTAACAGCAGGCTTGCTGAGCGCAAAGCCCAATGCTGAAGGTTTAATAACCGTGTTGTTTTTATACACAACGGCATATTGCAGGCTGCCATCGGCTGCATGGCTAACCTGTAATTGCAATAAATGGTTAGGAGCGTTTACGGTATATAGCTGCTGACTGAATAATAAAGCAGGCGTTAAAAAAAGCTGCAGCACTAGCAATGCGTTTCTCATGAAGCTAAAAATGTTTAGTATAAAAAAAATCAGCAACTAAGTTACACACTAATGCAAAGCAATACGGCTATTTTGCACTAAGGCTTCCGCAAACGATTGATGATGCTGTCTTCTTCCACCGCCTTTAAATGGGTAACGCTGTCTATAATACTATTGGGTATGGTGGCAGAGAGGGTGTATTGCTGAATCTTCCATTGGCCGTTTTGTTTACTGAGCACCCCAGAGCCGCGGCAAATTTTCATTTGCGTGTTCAGCAGTTCATCAAACCAGGCAATATCGCCGGGGGTATTAAAATAAATATGGCGCTGAATAGCGGTAAAATTCCAGGCGCGGCCACGGTCAAAAAAAGGTTTGGCCCACTGCATAAAACTTTTTTTATCCCAATGCTCGGTAGCATCGGTACCCATAAAAACAGCGTCTTCTGCAAAATAGCTGAAGTACTGGTTGTAGTTGGCCTGTGCGGCGGCTACATTAAAACTATCCAGCAGTTGCGCAATGGCCGTGCTGTCTTTTGTGGGGTTTGTAACTGCAGCATTGTTATTGCAACCTGCCGTCATAAAAAAAGCAGCTGTTAAAAGCAGTAGTAAAAATTTCATATGCGGCGTTTAATACAATGAATATACACTAAAATTAAATTGTTTTTTTTGGTACCGGCAGTGGTAACCCGTGGCAGCAGTGGTTGCGTCGCACTCTTCAGCATTTGAGCTTTGATATTTTAAATTAGAGATATGCTGTTGAAGGGTGCCCCGAAAGCTTGGCACAAATCATATCGGGGTTTTCAACGAGCAAGGATGACGCTATGATCCCGAACGTTCGGGACTGCTGCTGGCAAACTAATTATTGCCACTTATTGGCATAACCAGATTTTTCTAAGAAGGCTGACACGGCTTTATTGTCAAGATAGTTTAACTGGATAATTTCTTTCAATGCTTTTCTTTTATTGCCGCTGTTTTGATAATATGCTTTACAAATAACATAGCCCATATAATAGCCAAGGTCTGCATTACCGCCGGGTGCATTATTGCCGTTATACAACCAGTGCTGCAAATCGGTACCATTCATTTCTTGCTGAAATTTTTGCCATAGTTCTTTTTCATGTGCATTGCCATAGCGTGCATAAGGTGTTGTAAGAGGTTGTTCCAGTAAAAGCTCTGCAATAAAGTCTGCAGCACCTTCCATAATGCTTCGTGCCAGCAGGGTGCCATTCTGCACATCGTCTGCCTGTTGGGTATGTACCATTTCATGCACCACTAAAAAAAGAACGCCGTTCAGGTCTTTAAAAACATTTTGCAGCCAGGGGTTTAATTCAGTGGCGTTGGTTTGTGCATTGGCAGTGGCAATTTCTGCTCCTATTAAAAGCTTTTCTCTGTCGGTAGTACCGCCGCTGTTAAGGCACCCGATGGTAAAATATAAATTGGGTTGCCTGAAATGTTTGTAACGCTTTTTAAAATTACGGATGGCTTTTTCAAACTGAGGAATATTGTTTTTAATAGCCAGGGTATTGGGGCGTATGGATTGCCAGAATTTTGGAAAGGCATTGATATTATCTAAATGCCGGCGGGCAGAATGATCACGGGCTTTGATAAAAGATTGCAGGCCGGGGCTGGCCTTATCCATATACAGTGTTTGAATGAAGTGGCGCTGGCGGCTGGTATCAGTAGTGGTTTTTACACTATCGTAGGCCTGCCAGAAATTATCAATATCTGAGGTGTAAATTTTTGATGACTGTGCAAACAGTGACAGCGATACAATACTAAGACCACATAAAACCAGAAAGGGGCGCATATTTATGTTAGATTTGGTGACAAATCAAATATAATAAACACCTGTTCATTTAAATGGGTTTCTCTTATTTGAAATTTGTAAGAATATGTTTGAACGGTGTTAGCTGTATTTGCCGGAATATTGTTGCTTTGTAGTTTACTATTTAACCCCAACATGATAAAAAACCTGGTTTTATTACTGGTTGCAATGTTATTGTTTATAGCAGCCGATGCACAAAAAAAAGACAGTGCCAGCCGCACCAGCTATTTTATGGGCTCGGTAAGTGTTACCAATAACGGCCTCTCGCTGATACCAACTTTCTCTTTGGGTAAGCCTGCAACCATTTTGGTAATGGCTACCGGCAAAGGCCGTTTTAGTTTTGAACCCGAACTGCGCTTTTCATTAGAAGGCCGCCCCTGGAGTTTTATTTTTTGGTGGCGATACAAGCTGGTACAGAAAGATAAATTTACACTGCGGGTGGGGGCACATCCGGCGCTAAACTTTAAAACACAGGAGGTGATGGTGAATAGCATTCCTTCAAAAGCAGTCATTACCCGCCGGTTTTTAACAGCAGAAATGGCCCCCAATTATTTTGTTACTAAAAACACCAGTGTGGGAGTGTACTATTTGTATTCTTATGGTTTGGATGACCCCGCTGTAAGACACCGGCATTTTTTTACCATTAACAGTGTTTTTTCTAATGTGCATTTAGCCCGCAATTATTATATGCGTATTGCACCACAGGTGTTTTACCTGCGCATCGGAAAAGAGAAAGGCTATTTTACCACCGCTACTATCAATATTGCAAAAAAGAACTTTCCCTTATCTGTAGGCACCATATTAAATAAACGCATTGAAGCAGATATTACCGGTAGCAAACCCTTTGTATGGAATGTAAGCCTGTTTTATTCGTTCAGTAAAAAATACTTCAAATTATAAGAGGCCGTATGAAAGCGCTAAATTTGTGGGAAATGAGCAAGGTGGAGACCATAGAAGAATTTTACAAAAGAAAATTCGATTGGATACCCGGTAATATTAAAAACGAAATCGGGCATTTCAATGTGTTTCAGCATGAGGCGCCAGAGCCGGGTACCATAAAAACGGTTCCTTATAAGCGCAGAGATTTTTATAAGATAATGCTGGTGGTGGGCGATATTAAAATGAACTATGCCGATAAAGTAGTGGCCATAGAAAAACAGGCCCTCCTTTTTTCTAACCCGCAAATACCGTATAACTGCGAGCACCTGGAACGAATAAAAAGCGGTTGCTACTGCATTTTTAACCAGCATTTCTTTCACCAATTTGGAGATGTAAACCAGTACGCCGTTTTTCAACCCGGCGGCAATAATATTTTTGAACTGACTGATGCGCAGGTGGTGCAGGTAAATGCGGTGTTTCAGAAAATGATGACAGAAATTCAATCGGACTATATACACAAATACGATGTGCTGCGCAACCTGGTTTTTGAACTATTACATTTTGTAATGAAAATGCAGCCCTCCGCCAATTTTGATAAACAGCCCATCAATGCCTCACAGCGCATTGCCACTCTTTTTTTAGAATTGTTAGAGCGGCAGTTTCCTATTGATGAAAACCATCCGCAGGTAAAATTGCGCACGGCTTCAGACTTTGCCCGGCAACTGAACGTGCATGTAAACCATTTAAACAAAGCTATTAAAGACACTACCGAAAAAACAACCTCTCAGCTGATTGCAGAACGGGTAATGCAGGAAGCTAAAATAATGCTGAAGCACAGTAACTGGTCGGTTTCTGAAATAGCCTATTCGCTGGGCTTTAATGAGGTTACACACTTCAATAATTTTTTTAAAAAGCATGCAGCACTCAGTCCGCTAAAGTTCAGAAATTTTTGATGTTGAAAATTTGGCGGGCAAGTATTAAATCACTTCAGTGCTTTTACAATAAGTGCAGCGCCGCCGGCTAAAGCTACAACACCTGCCAGCAGCCATATTAATTTAGAGCGTTTGCTAATGGTGGTGGGGTGGTGTTCATTCTCTTTACCGGCAACCTGTTTTTTTTGCAGTGCGGCTTTCAGGCAATAAAAACCAATAAACAACAGCACCGTGCCCAGACCAGCCATATATCTGTTATCTCTCATTGCCGTAAGTTAATTTTTGTACAGATGCCGTTGCTAATTGCTCCACCCGCTTCTTCCAAAAATCATCCGCAGTGTAGGTATCATAAATGCCTTTGTAGCCTTTTTTAGTGGCTGTTTTGCCAAACCATTTAAACAGTAATTTTTGTACAAAGGGTGGCGGACTCACAAAGAGTGTATCATCTGCCAGTTCATGGCCAATAGCAATACCCTGCCAAAAATCATTGGGCTGTCCTTTGGCATTCGTTTTTCCGTCCAGCGCCAGACCCCAAATGGTGCGTATCACTTCATTCAGTTTGCCCGGCGGGTCAGCTTCCAGCAGAAAGGAACAAACACTATCTGTTGCAGCCGGTTTAAACGTATGTGCCGTTCCTTTTTTAACCACTATGGTTTCCCCTTCGCCAATGCGCAGCGTTTTACCATTCAGTAAAAAATCAAAACTTCCTTCCAGCACCGTAAATATTTCATCGTAGCTGGGGTGTATATGCGGTGGCGGACCAACAGAAGCCGGCGGAATAATACCCAGCCCTTGCAACACTTCCTTGCCGTGTTTATTTTTTACCAGCACGGCTGCGCCATATTCTTTAGTAACCGGGTTGGCAATAATAACCGTATCCTGCTGCGCCAGCAGCAGGCGTGCCGTGGGCGAATTTCTTTTTAATAAAACGCCACTGCCTTCCATGGGCAGTCCGTCCGCTGTAAAAGAGCGGCCAATCAGTATGTTGGTAGTATTCATGTTGGCGGCAGTTTATGTAGCTGCCCTTTAAAATACGAAAAGCGTTTTGCTTCAGATTGTAAATTTTTGGTAGCCGGCATAAAACCGCTGTTCAGCTGTATGGGCGTCGCACCCTTCAGCAGCAGTGCTTTTATCGGCTTTGTTATTTGTTACTGTAAAATAGTAGCTACAAGCTACCGTAAGCAACAGCGCAGGCAGAGCCGTACGCTGAATTTTATTTTAATTACATATTTCGCTGAGAGGCGGGGAGATTTATTAAGGCACAAGCGAGACGCTTGCGCCATTGTGTGAGTAATGCTGTTGCAATTCTCAATCCAGTATTTTTCATTGCATTACTTTAGGTTTTTCGTAAAG
>JANRMC010000012.1:0-3098 GCA_033761915.1 Flavihumibacter sp. | reverse complement strand
GAAAATATTGTATTACCTAGGTGGGCAAGATGGTTGGTTATTACCTAAATACAATAATGCTGCGCAGCCGCAAAATGTTGCGTATGCTTTTCAAACATTGGCAGTAAACATGCGTGGCTTTAACCAAAACGTTAGCAATGGTAATAACGCCATTGTTTTAAACAGCGAGTTTAGGTTGCCGGTGTTTACAACCCTTTTCAGCAAACCTATTAATAATGCTTTTTTAAGAAACTTTCAGTTAACGCAGTTCATAGATTTGGGTTCTGCATGGAATGGGGGATATAATAAAATTGCAAGACCCAATGTAATTTACGGCAACCCGCCTGTGCAGGTAAACATTAAAGCCGGCGGCATTGGTCCCTTTGTAGGCGGCTATGGTTTTGGTGCACGCAGTACCCTGCTGGGTTATTTTATGAAGTTAGATGCCGGTTGGCCCATGGGTGGTTTCTTCAGAGGCAAACCAATTTGGTATTTTGGCATGGGTTTAGACTTTTAACACTCACTTACTTTATATAGAAAGGCGCTGCTTTGCAGCGCTTTTTTTATGTGGTTGCCGGCAGCAATAACTCCGGTTAGGCAGTGGTTGCGTCGCACACTTCAACAGAAGAAATAGCATAAGCAATAAGGGGTAAGGTATAAGGCCTTTTACCCTACGCCTTATACCTTTTACCATAGTTGAAGTGTGCGACGCAACGATGCCAGATTGGAATACTGCTGCCGGTAACAAAAAACCTTCTGCAGTAATTGCAGAAGGTTTGCAGAGAGGAAGGGATTCGAACCCTCGATACGTGTTACCGTATAGCCGCTTTCCAGGCGACCCCCTTCAACCACTCGGGCACCTCTCTTTGTAAGGGCGGCAAAAATACCTATTATGCTTTAAGTTTTGAAGATTTTTTCTGCATTGGCAGTGGTAACAGCGGCTACTTCTGCTATGCTTATATTTTTAACAGCAGCAATTTTTGCAGCCACCAAGGGCAGGTAACTGCTTTCGTTTCTTTTACCGCGGTGTGGCACGGGTGATAGATACGGAGCATCTGTTTCTAACACCAGCGCTGTAAGCGGCAATTGCTGCACCACTTCTGCAAGGCCGGCATTTTTATAGGTTATTACGCCGCCAATGCCCAGGTAAAAACCCATTTCAATTATTTGGCTGGCTTGTTCTGTAGTACCTCCAAAGCAATGAAAAATGCCTTTTAAGCTGCTGTCTGCAAATTCTTTTACAACGGCAATACATTCATCGGTAGCGTTTCTTGAGTGTATTATAATGGGCAGCTGGTATTGCTTTGCCCATTGTATTTGTGTTTTAAATGCATGGTATTGCTGGTTGGTAAAACTTGTGTCCCAATAAAAATCTAAACCAATTTCTCCAATGGCAGCAAAGGGTCTTTTGGCCAGCCATGTTTCTACATTTAGTAATTCTTCTTCGTAGTTTTCCTTTACATAGCAGGGGTGCAGGCCCATCATGGCAAAACATTGGCCGGGGTATTGAGCCTCTAAATCTAATAGAGCCGCGGTACTTGCACTATCAATGGCAGGTAAGTAAAATTTTTCAACATTTTCATTTTCAGCCCTTTTAAGCATTGCCGCCCGGTCATTATCAAATTCTTCTGTATATAGGTGGCAGTGTGTATCTGTAAATTTCATGCTGCAAATGTCAATAAAAATTGTAAAGCAGTTAAACTCTTACCAACTATTGTTGTCTCAAGGGCCGTATCTTATTATAATCACCACAAAAAACATCCTATTTATGAAAATGCTGGGTATTACAAGCAAATTGCTACTGGTAGTTGCAATTGCCTTTATTGGCTTTACGGCTTGTCAAAAAGAAAATAGTACCACCACCACCAATGTAGATGAAACCACGTTTGCCAACGCAACATCAGAGTCTGATGCGGAAGCTGAAGTTGTTTTTGAAGATGTATTTGATAATGTTATGGGCACCAGCGATGAAGTGGGTATGAGCGGCGTGGGTATACTGGGCAGTGTCAACAACAATAATAATGGATTTGATTTAAACGGTGCAGATAGTTTAGGTACCCGTTGTTTTACGGTTACTATAACTAAACTAAACCCTCCTAATGCCTTTCCGGTAAAGATTGTTGTTGATTTTGGTACAGGTTGCACCGGCCGTGATGGAAGAACCCGCAAGGGCAAAATAATAACAGAATATACCAACAGACTGGTAGTGCCCGGCGCTAAAGCCACCACCATTTTTGATGGCTATTATGTAAATGATATAAAAGTAGAAGGCACGCATATTATTGAAAACAAGAGCACTCAAAATGCGCTTATTTTCAGAAATCAGGTAATAGGTGGCAAACTTACTAAGCCCAATGGCAATTTTACAGAGTGGAGTAAGGATAAAACATGGGAGCAGGTTGAAGGTTTTGGTACACCTTTCTTTCCTTTAGATGATGTATTTAAAATTACGGGCCAGGCCAATGGTGCGGTTAAAATTGGTACCAATTTTATGCAGTGGTCTCACATTATTACAAAGCCATTATACCGCAAGTTTACCTGCCGGTACACAGTAAAAGGCGAGGTAACTATACAAAGAACTAACAAGCCTGTGGCCGTTTTAGATTATGGCACCGGAAATTGTGATAATAAGGCAACCATTACCGTTAATGGGGTTACGCGGGAAATAACTTTGTAGGAAATTAAAAAATACTATACCTTTAAATCAGTTTTCATAGGGTACGGATTAAAAACGGGCCAGGGTTTCTACCCAGGCCCAAATTTTTTTAAGAAATATAATAAGCTGAAATTCAATACAGGCAAGGGTTTCGGTACTTCTTACATATCATTTAATAATTGTCAAAACCTCTTTTTTCTACGCTATTTTTTTGAATTTAAAACATCTCTCACTAAAATATACTAACGTGTATTTAAGCGCCGGAAGCATTCTGGGAGCCGCTTTTTAACTATCGTGAAAGACAATTATTGACCCTTTTTTAGCTGATTTTTGAATATTTTTCCAGCATTGTTCTGCTGCAATAGCAGTATCAAAATCGCCGCTTAAAACAGACCACATAACTATTTTGTAACCCAGCTTTTCTTGCAACTGCTTTGCCTGAAAACGGGTAATTCTGCCATAG
>JANRMC010000011.1:0-18517 GCA_033761915.1 Flavihumibacter sp. | reverse complement strand
AACCTTTGCAGTTGCTGCAGTTAGAACAAAGCACCGATGCAAGAACTTTTACAACAGTTAGCAACCTGCCAATTGCAGCACGCAGCTACCAGCACACACCATCAGCAACTAATGAAATAATTTATTACCGCTTAAAAGCCGTTACGGCACAAACCAACAGAACCTATTATACCAATACCCTTTCATTAAAAAACAACAAAGCCGCTGTGGTAACTATAAAAACACAAGCTGGTGCTAATGCCATAAACATTATTAGCAACGGGCAATATGCTTACCAGCTACTGGCAATAGGCGGACAACAAATTGCTGCCGGCACCATCAACAAAGGCAGCAACCAGTTAAATACCAATGGTGCAAAAGGAGTGCTGGTATTGCGCTACAGCAATGGCAGCCAGCTATACACGCAAAAAATAATTCAACAATAACCGCCCGCTGTTTTTAGTGTAATGGGTTTTCCGTAAATTCGGAAAACCCATTTATTTATGAAGTGGAGAAAATTCAATGGAGATCTCCTTAACCTGCCCATTATACAGGCGGTTGAAAATGCCATTAAACGAGAAACCGAAAAAGGCTATCGTTTAAAAGTTTGCATTGGTACGGATAGCCAGGTAAAAGGCCACGAAACAGAGTTTGCAACCGTTATTGTTTTTTTGCGTGAAGGCCATGGTGGTTTTATGTTTATACACAACGAAAAAACCACCCACCAGTACAGCATTAAAGAACGCATGCTGGTAGAAGTAGCCAAAAGCATAGAAATTGCGTACGAGCTTTGTAATTTGTTTACAGCCTACCATGTAGATATGGAAGTGCATGCCGACATTAACACCAACCCTTCTTTTAAAAGCAACGATGCATTAAAGGAAGCCATGGGTTATATACTGGGCATGGGCTTTGCCTTTAAAGCCAAACCAGAGGCCTTTGCCAGCAGCAGCTGTGCCAACAAAGTGGTAAACTAATACACCGCTTCTTCATCTTATAAAGCGGTGTTGCCACACTGCTAAGGAAATTGTCTCCCCTAATAAAAAAGTATTTTTTTGTAGCCAGCATGGGTAATGCTATTGGGCAGTTGTTGCGTCGCACACTTGTGCGGTAAGTTCAAAATTCAAAAATAGAAATTCAAAATGCCTTACCGTATTCTGTGTATGTAAAATTGTATACGCTTAACATAAAGGCATGTTACTTATCTTTAGATACTAATTAATTTAAAGATGCTACGTAACTTATCCTTCCTGTTTTTATTTTCTTTACTTGTTTCCTGTAATACAAAAACAGCTAAAAAAATATTTAACCCCAATGTGCTGGAACAGCAGGTTTATACTATTACTGTAAATAAAGACACTACTATTTATACTACAAATGGAGCTTACATTAATATACCCAAAGGGGTTATTAAAGCGGCAACCCCAACGGTACAACTACAGGTTAAAGAAGCATATACTATAGCCGACATTATTAAAGCCGGCTTGCTAACCAGTTCTGAAGGCAGGCCACTTGCCAGCGGAGGGATGATTTTTATTGATGCAATGGATAAGGATGCAGTAAAACTGGAAGGCCGCATTGGGGTGAGTATACCCACAGCTGGTATTAATGATGATATGCAATTGTTTAAAGGCAAAACTGCTTCTTCTGGTAATCTAGACTGGCAACTAAGCGATACACTGAACAAGCAAAAGCAGCAAACACCTTTAGAGGCCGGAGAGCAATTGTTTAAGGAAAATTGCAAGAGTTGCCATAGTGTATTTGTGCATTTAACTGGCCCGGCCCTGATGGGTTCTGACGTTTGGATGCCTAATAGGGAAGTTCTTTATTCTTTTATTATGAATAATCAGCTTGTAATTAACGCAGGAAGTTGTTACTACGAAAGGCTATACAATCAATGGAACAAATCCGCAATGAATACTTTTACCGGCTTTAGTTATACTGATATAGACAATATTTACAAATACATTCATCATGAAGTTGCGAACGCAGGCATTAGTTATGATTCATTACGATTAGCGTATAAAAAATGCAAGGATAGCTGTGAGTTGTTTGTGGAGCAACGTTATTTATTAAACAATGCAAAAAAGGAGCTGCTGAAGCAAGGGAAAAGTCTGGTAGATAACAAAGTGCAAATTATAACCACTGATACTGCCGGAACCATACCTAAAGTAACGCCCAGCAGTGAAACTTCACTTTATTACGAGTTTTCAATCAGTGGTTTTGGCTGGTATAATGTTGATTATTTTTTAAATGAAAAACAGGGTATTGTTAAAAGCAAGTTACTGGTATCGCTCAAGGGCAATTATGCATCTAAAGTACAGGTGTATTTAATCATTCCTAACGATAAAGTGTTTCAGGCGGGTGGTTTGTTAGAGGATGGAGAACACTGGGGTTTTTATGAAACTGACGGCTCTGTTATATTACCTCAGAACCGGCGTGCCTTTATAATTGTAATGGGAGAAGAAGGCGATAAGGCGGTGTTTGCTAAACATGAATTTTATACATCGGGCAGTATGCAAATTATGCTAGAGCCTTTAGCGGTTAGTATTGAAAAGTTTAATGACGAAATGCGCTTTTTTGAAAGACTGGGTTTACAGTCTTCTCTAAAAGATACACCTATAGCAGATAGTTTAAGAACAGTTGATGTGGCATTAAAAGTGTTAGACAAACTAAAGCCTGCAAGCTGCGATTGTGGGTGTGATGATGAACATGTTGTGCCGGGCAGACCAATGACTGATACTTCTTTTATAAAATAAATGCGGTGAATTGTCACTACTGTTTACTGCCAAAACAGAAAGGCAAAAATGTTTATTTTCATTGTGCGGCACAAGTGTGCGACGCAACAACTGCTGCTATGAAAAACCGCTGCCGGTATCATAAACTTTCCAGTAGGTCTATTACTTTTTCTCTTTTAAGAATGAGATAACCCAGGCGGTCGTTACTGATGCCTTCTTTTAGCTGGTAACTGAAACTGAGCTGATCATTTAACACGCTGGTTTCAAAATACCGGAATATAATATTGGGGTGTGTTTTTAATTCTTCTCCAATCTCATACAGGTGTGTGGAAAGAATAAATAAAGAGTTGGGGATTTTTAATAAGCCTTTTATTACGGTGCTGCTGCACTTCATGGCATCCTGCACATTGGTGCCTTTAAACAATTCATCTATCAGTACCAGCCATTTTTGCCCGTCGTTAATTTTACTGATGGTGTTTTTTATACGCTGTACTTCGTTAAAAAAATAGCTTTCGCCTTTTACTATGTTATCCACCACATTTATATTGCTGAGGATGCCATTAAACAAACTCAGTTGCATGTGCTGTGCCGGCACGCCCATGCCAATATGCGCTAGGTACACGGCTGCCCCCACCGATTTTATAAAAGTGCTTTTGCCGGCCATATTAGCACCCGTGAGAAATAAAAAATTTTTGCCGGGCTCCAGCACCACATCGTATGCAACGGGTTGGGGTAATAATAAATGATACAGTCCTTTTGCATGAATGGTGCCTTGTGTGGCCGCGGTAAAGTGCGGCAGGCTTAAATTAAAATGTTTCATAGCCTTGCTCATAGAGTGCCAGGCATCCCAGCGGCTGTAAATAGCAATCAGCTCCAGCACATCGGCTTTAAAACGATAGCGCAGGTAATTGCCAAAAAATATAGTTTGCTGTGCGGTTAGCTTGGTGCCGGCGGGCAGGGCTGCTAATTTTTGCAGGGTGGCATGCTTTAATAAATCTTGTGCCCGCTGTGCAAAATTATACAACAGTGCCGGTGTGCCGGGTTGTGTAAACAATTGTATTAATTGCTGCAATCCTTTTACAAAATCTGCAAAATGGCCAACAGAATAGCGGGTTAAAGCAAAGTCGGGCCCGTGCAGCAGTTTATATGTAAGGCCGTTAATTTGGTTGGCAGCAGCAGGTATATCATCCAACTGGCTTTCGTAATACCGCTCAATTACCATAATGGTGCCATTGGTAATGCTATTGGGCCATTGCTGGCTGTTAGTGGTAATAAATTGCAATACGGCTTGTACATCCTGTATCTTTTTAATATCCGCCAGTGGTTGACTGAAAAATTTTATCAGCCATTCTTTACCACCCAGGGTTTCAGTAAAGTTTAATTTGTGAAACAGCGAAAACTCTTCTTCATGGTGAAAGATAGACAGGTCTGTAAAAGTGGTATTGTCAATTTGCATGCAGTGGTGCTGTTGGTTAAGAGCGGTTAAATTGTAAACGCATTCCCTTGTTAGATTCATCCCATTGCCCATTTCCATAAACCAGGTGGCCGTTTACAAAAGTATGTGTAATGGTGGCGGGCAGGGTGGTGCCTTCCAGCGGGCTCCAGCCGCATTTGTATAAAATATTTTCTTTGCCAATAGTGGTGGGTTGCTGCATATCTGCCAATACCAGGTCAGCATAATACCCTTCCCGTATGTATCCACGGTCTGCTATCTGAAAACAATCGGCAACAGCATGACTCATTTTTTCCACCACTTTCTCAATAGAAATGCGGCCTTCTTTCACGTAGTGCAACATCAGGGGCACAGAATGCTGCACCAAGGGCAGCCCGGCATGCGCCTGTTCATAAGGCTCATTTTTTTCGTGCCAGGTGTGTGGGGCATGGTCGGTGGCAATAATATCCAACCGGTCATCCAGCAGGGCTTTCCATAAAGCTTCTTTGTTATTGGGTGCTTTTATAGCCGGGTTGCATTTTATTAAATTGCCCTTGGCCGCATAATCAGCAGCCGTAAAATGCAGGTGGTGCACGCAAACTTCTGCGGTAATATGTTTTTCTTTTAACGGAAGCATATTGCCAAACAATTGCAATTCCTTCTCGGTGCTGATGTGTAATATGTGTAAACGGGTATTGAATTTTTTGGCAATTTGTATGGCAAAGAAGGAACTTTCAAAACAAGCTTCTTCATTACGGATGATGGGGTGGTCTGCTGCCGTTAATGTGCGGCCTTGTTGTTTTAGCTGTTGCAGGTTGTTTTTAATAATACGCTCATCTTCGCAATGGGTGGCAATTAAAACTTCGGCTTCACTAAATATTTTTTCAAGGGTAATCGGGTTGTCTACCAGCAAGCCACCGGTAGATGAACCCATAAATATTTTTATACCACAGATATCTTTTTTGCGTTGGTTAGTTTTTAAAACTTCTTCTGCGTTATCGTTACTGGTGCCCATAAAAAAAGAATAATTGGCCAGCGAGGTGGCAGCGCCAATAGCGTATTTGTTTTCCAGCAGCTCTTGTGTAAACACGGGCGGCACGGTATTGGGCATTTCCATAAAAGAGGTAACGCCGCCGGCAACAGCTGCTTTAGCTTCGGTGTAAATAGATGCTTTGTGCGTAAGCCCCGGCTCTCTGAAATGTACCTGGTCGTCAATAGCACCGGGTAAAAGGTATTGTCCGTTGGCGGCAATAACAGTAGTGTTTTCTATAGTGCTTAACTGCGGGCCTATCTTTTCTATACGGCCATTCTTTATCAATACATCCGCTTCAATTATTGTACCTTCGTTAACAAGCTTAGCTTCTTTAATTAAATAATTTTTGGTCATAGTAAATCGTTATATCCTTTAAATAACTACGGCATGCAATTTAAACAAACCGTTTTAAGCTTTTTTATTTTTGTTACTCCTGTTTTTGCTGCGGCGCAAAGTACCTTGCTGCCGGTAAACCACAAGCACCAGCAGTTTTTAGAGCGTTTAGAAATATTGTCTCAACAAGATTCTGTGCTTAATTTTTCTGCCACACGCCCCCTCAGCCGTAAACAGTATGTGCAGGCTGCAGAACGCCTTGCTGCTAACAGCCAACTCAGTAAAATTGATCAGTATAACCTGCAGAATTTTTTAATGAACAGCCCAGAATGGGTGAGTGGTAATAAATCCGGTTTTGCCTCAAAGAAAAAACTGCTGAATACTTTTTACCCCACCAAAGCCAATTTTGTTGAGGTAAATGAAAAGGATTTTTTTCTGGCTATTAACCCGGTGCTGCAACAGGTGCAGTCTGCAGAAAGCGGCAACAACCAGCGTGTTTTCTTAAACAGCAAGGGCATTACTTTCCGGGGGTTAATAGCCAATAAAATTGGGTTTAATTTTTATGCTACCGATAACCAGGAGCGTACTCCCTTATTTGTACAAAGCTGGGTACAAAAATTTACCGCCGTGCCCGGCGCCGGTTTTTACAAACCATTTAAAACAACGGCCTACGATTATTTTGATGCACGTGGCTCGGTACATTTTAATGCTACCAAATACATCAATTTTCAGTTTGGGTACGACCGTAATTTTATTGGCAACGGCTACCGCAGTATGTTTTTAAGCGATTTTGGTAACAGCAACCTCTTCTTAAAAATAAATACCCGCATCTGGAAGATTAATTACCAGAACCTGTTTATGGAACTGGCAGGCCGTAATAAAAACAACAACACCTTATTGCCAAAAAAATATGCGGCCATGCATCATTTAAATTTGCAAGCCACCAAATGGTTAAATATTGGTTTGTTTGAAGGTATTGTGTTTGGCCGGCAAAACAAGTTTGACTTTACCTATCTCAATCCAATTATTTTACTGCGCTCAGCAGAGCAGCAAAACGGAAGTATAGACAATGCTTTTCTGGGTTTTGATGCCAAAGCCAATATTGCCAAAACCGTGCAGCTATACGGGCAACTTTTGTTTGATGAGTTTTTGCTGAAAGAAATAAAAGCCGGCAATGGCTGGTGGGGTAATAAGTTTGCATTGCAGGGAGGTATTAAATACATCAATGCCTTTAAAATTAAAAACCTGGATGTGCAGGCAGAACTGAACATTGTTCGTCCTTACACTTATGCGCATTTTGATTCGGTGTCTAATTACGCACATTACAATCAACCGCTGGCACACCCGCTGGGCGCCAATTTTGCAGAAATCATCGGCATCATCCGCTACCAGCCCACACCCAAATTATATGCACAGGCTAAATTAATTGTATTTAAACAGGGGTTAGATACGGGCGCCGCCAATTATGGCAGTAATATTTTTCTGCTCAATCAAAACCGCACCGGCGGAGATTATGGGCACACACTGGCCAGCGGCGTTAGGGGCAATGGTGTAAATGCATCTTTGTGGCTGGGCTATGAGGTGTGGGAGAATTTTTTTATAGATGGCAGTTTTCAATACCGTAAATTAAATGCCGCCGTAAATACGCTTTCACAAAAAACAACTTTATTATCTTTGGGCATTCGTATGCATGTTAACCGCCGTGAGTACGATTACTGATAACCTTTTACAATCCTTATTTTCCGAAAGTTCAGAGAGTTCTTATTTATTAATTATTTAACCAGCAGTAGCACCTGCTTCAGCAGTTGTTGCGTCGCACACTTGTACAGAAAATAAGGTATAAGCTGTAGGGCTTATGGCGAAAAGCCCTAACCCTTATCGCCTATACCTTTTACCATAGTTGAAGTGTGCCCCGATAGCTTGGCTCAACCCCAATCGGGTTTTTCAACGAGCAACAATGTTTAATAGCAGCACACCGCCCGGTTCATACACTTACAATAACCAGCAATGAAACAACTGATACTTTTTGCGTTTGCCATTACCTGTATTACAACCTACGCACAAGAAAATAAGCCTGCAGAAAAAAAGCCACTAAGCCTGGATGTGATCTGGGGAGGCAATTACCTGGATGAACAGAAACTGGTGGTGCGTAAAATGAACAGCGGCGATAGCATTGCTTTTATACGGGCCGATAAAGCCACCAACAGCCAGGTAATAGTAACGCTTGATTTTGCCACCGGCAAACTGATAGATACTATTTTTACCAACCAGATACGTAACGAAAAAGATTCATCGCTGGTAACCTTTGCTTTTTTTGAAGACTTTGAAATGGCCCCCGATGATGCTAAAATTTTAATACAAACACAGATAGAACCGCTGTTTTATAATTCAACGCGGCAGTTTAATTATATATGGGATCGTGCCACCACTACCTTAAAACCTGTGTCTGCAGATGGCAAGCAGAGTTATGTAAGTTTTTCGCCAGATAGTAAGAAGATTGCATTTATACGGGAAGGTAATTTGTTTGTAAAGTATCTGAATACCGATCAGGTAATTGCTATTACAGCAGATGGCAGTAATGGTAAAGTATTGTATGGCATGGCCGATGCCTTGTATGAAAATTGTTTTGGCCTTACAAAGGGTTATCAATGGAGCCCCGATGGAGAGAGTATTGCTTTCTTACGGTTTAATGAAAATGTGGTGCAGCAATATCCTATTACCATTTATGATGGCCGTACCTACCCCGAAGTAATTAGCCAGCGCTACCCCAAAGCAGGCGAAGCCATACCAGAGGTGCAGGTGTTTATTTACAGTCTTCGTAACAAAACATTAACCAAGGTAGATGTGGGTGTAAACCCCAACCAATATATTACAGGGTTTAAATGGCAGCCCGATGGTAATAATTTGTACGTGCAGCGCTTAAACCGCCCCCAAACACAATTAGAGATTTTAAAGGCGAGTATAAGAACGGGTAATACATCTGTTGTTTTTAAAGAAGAGCATAAAGAGTATGTAAAGGTGTTTGCAGATAATATGTTTTTTCTGCAAACAAAGAATGCTTTTTTATGGCAAAGTGAGCGTAGCGGCTACTCACAGTTATACGAAGTGGCTTTAAATAATTTTGCGGTGAAGCCTGTTACAACCGGTAATTGGGAGTTACAGCGTATTGAAGGTATTGATGAAGAAAATGGCGAAATATATTTTATAAGTAATGAAAGTGCGGTAACCGAAAAAAATCTGTACAAGTGCAATTTAGATGGCACCGGCAGGCAACGTATTACCAACGGACAGGGGGTGCACTACCCGCTATTGAGTGCCAGCTTTAATTATTTTTTAGACGAGTACTCATTATTAAACCAACCGGCTGTTTACCAGATGTATACTACAAAAGGAAGGGCCATGCATGGTACGCTGGTTGAAAATAAATTACTGAATCAGCGTTTAAAAGAATTTGTTATACCGGAAGCAGAACGTTTTGTTTTTAACACCAATGGCAACGATTTAAATGGTTGGATAATAAAACCCTTAAACAACACCCGTGCCCGCAACCCTTTACTTATTTATGTGTATGGCGGAAATACATTGCAGGAAGGGCTGGATGAATGGAAAGGAAAAATGGGTTTAACCATGCGTTACCTGGCAGCAGAAGGGTTTATGGTATTGTGTATAGACCCAAGAGGTACGCCCGGTAAAGGACAAGCTTTCAGAAACAGCAATTATAAAGCCATTGGAGATATTGAACTGGCCGATTTAATAAATCTGAGAAAGTATGCAATTGCAAATTTAAGAGCAGATAGTGCCGCTGTTTCAGTAATGGGATGGAGTTATGGAGGCTATCTGGCGGCACTTGCAGCAACAAAATATGCCGGTACTTTTACCAATGCTATTGCCATTGCACCGGTTACCAATTGGCGCTTATATGAAAATGCCTACATAGAAAGGCTGTTGCAGTTGCCGGCAGAAAACCCGGATGGGTATAGAAACAGCGCTGCTGTAAATTTTGTACGTAATTATAATAATGGGCTGCTGCTGATTCATGGCAGTGCCGATGATAATGTGCATTTTCAAAACAGTATGGAGTTTAGCCGCGAACTGATAAATGCCAATAAACAATTTCAGCAATATTTTTTCCCCGACTATGCCCATAACATCAGCAGCGCTGGCAATGCTAATATTGCACGCATCAATTTATTTACAAAAATTACCGCTTTTATGAAGGAGCAACTGGCACAACTGGATAAGCCAATTATACCAGTGCCGGTAAAACCTGTTACGGTTAAAAAGAAGAAATAAATTCTTAATTAGCAGGTGACACCTGCTAACTATACAAGTGATTTTAAAAATACCCATAACCGGTAGTTTTAATATTGATAAACAAACTTGTTCAACAACATTAAAATCAGGTAGATAGCAATGGCACCATTGAAAGTGAAGCAGGCCGATTAATGATTGAAGTTTTATTGACTTATCTCAACTTTTAACGCCATAAATTTTTACTTTTGCAGTAACCTTACAACTAACTGATGCAACATCCCGAACCTGGAAAAATAACTATTGTTGTTACAAGCGATAACTTTTTTAGCGTTTTATTAGCCGCTCTTATAAAATCGGTTGAAGTAAACCATAAAAGCCCTGAATTTTTAAACTTCTACATTATTAGTGATGGTATTTCTGCTGCTAACCGCAGGTTGATTGATGGAATGATAGACAGTACTAAAACAAGCATTACCTGGGTGCCTGCAAAACAAGCTATTCCAAAGGGCATAAAAATTCCTGCTGATACCTCTTCTTTTCCGGTGGCTACTTACCTGCGGCTCTTTGCTCCGTACATTATTCCGCAGGATGTAGAAAAAATGATTTTTCTGGATACGGATATGATTTGCACCACAGAAATTGCAACACTTTGGAATACTTCAATTGGAGATGCTGCTTTTGGTGCTGTAACAGACCGCATACAAACGGTAAGCAACGAGTGGGGGGGCATCAGTAACTATAAAGAATTGGGTATACACCCCGATACCAAATACTTTAATTCTGGCTTATTATTAATTAACCCCGTTAAATGGCGGGAAGAAGAGGTTACACAAAAAGTTTTAAAGGCTTTGGTAGACAACCGCGATTATGTACGCTTTTCTGATCAATACGGGTTAAATGTAGCCATGCACAACCAATGGAAAGAACTGGATGCCCGCTGGAATAATTTTTCCTCTGCTGAAAACGATGATCCGTACATTATACATTTTGTGGAAACCAAACCAATATTTAAAGACTATAACCGTAATAAAAATTACCAGCAACAATTTTTTAAATACCTGCAGTTAACACCCTGGAAAGATCAGCAGCCTATTGGCAAATACCAGTTATTGCGCCGGCGTATTTATTACAAATTAAAAAATAATCTTTCCCGCTATTTTCAGAAATAAATTCAGGATCTCTTAAAATACCAGGTCATGTCCGAACGGCCTGCCACACTAAACCCCAGTTTTTGTATTTGCTCTACCATCTTGGCGGCATTTAAATGCCGGTTTCCAAAACTGCCTTCGTGTAATTCTATGCATATTTCTTTGCAATGGTTGAGTGCAGTAGAATCATCTTCAATAAAAAATATTTCGGCGCCTTCAATGTCTGCAAATAACGAATAGCTTGATACCTCGTGTTGTTGTAAAAGGCTGCCTAAGGTGGTGGCGGTGGTGTTAATTACCGTACCTCCCTTGCTGTAAAAATTAGATTCCAGCACTTTGGCTTGCACGGCAAAGCTGATGGCTTCATTTTTATTGCCAATGAGTTGGTTGCATAAACTAACCTTGCATTTATTTTTGTTATGGAGGTTTACGTTTTGCCAGAAAGTGTTGTTTAAAAAACTATTGCCTTCTACGGCTATGTATTTTTTGCCAATTAATTTACCCAATACAAATGAACTCATAACGCCGGCGCTGGAGCCCAACTCTACCACATCATACTGGCCAGTGTAAAATTGTTGGGTTAGTTTAATTTCATGCTGCTCATAAAACCCCCAAAAAATGGGTGCGGCCAGTTTGTTTTTGTTGGGGTGTTGTTGCAAAGAAAAGCGATACGGTAAATGCCGCAGGCAGGGGATAGTATCATTAAACACCCAACACAGGCAGGCCCCAAAATATTTATTATTAAGAAAGCGCAGCCAGAGTATATAGAGTTGTTTCATGAACGGTGTTATTGTACTAAGGTAGTCTTTCAATATATATTTATCGGGTTCATTTTTAAAGATAAAATAAAATACCACCATTCACTATTTGCTTAGGTACTGCTCCTGCTTGTACTACAGTAAACGTGTGCGACGCAACGGTGTTGCTATTACTTACCACTGCTGGTAACACAATTCTATAGCAATAAAAGGAGCTGGTGTACAACCAGCTCCTTTTATTTTTTACTCTTTATCACTCTTGGCTTACCCTTCAAAAATCAGTGAGAATACTATCATGCGGCTTTGCAGTTTATCTACCACGTTGCTGTATTTTAAAAACTGGTCGCGACTGTGGCTGTTACTGATGCCGTTACTTATTTTTATTTCCGGAGACAGAATGAAATAGCGGTTATAAATATTAAAACCCATGCCGGCTTCAATACCAAAATCAGTGCTTTTTAATTTAATGATATCGTCGGCATTTTTTGCACGGGCCTTACTGGCAAGGTCGGTTTCAAATTTAATACCCCCCATCATGTAAACACGAAAGTTATTGATGCGGTCGCTCTTAAATTTTAATTGTATGGGCACGCCCAGCAATATCGACTCAATGTTCTTTTTTACAATTTTAGCGCCATCTGCATCGGGGTATTTTAGCTCATAAGTAATGGCTTTATTGGCAAATAACAATTGCGGAAACACCACACGGGCCTCAAAATGATCGCTGATTTTAAAAGTATGCATACCGCCAATGCCCAGGCCCATACTGTTTTCCGGGTACACTGCCAGTACACTATCGTATTGTAAAAAACGGGGATGGTGGCTTATTTGAAAACGGCTGCTGGCACCCATTACCACAATACCAATATGATAATTCTTATCATCGGTATCGGGCAGGTTCAATTGGTCTCGCAATTGGGCTGCAGAAGTTAAACTGGTAATAATACAACAGGCTGCTGCTACTATGCCAATCAGTTGTTGCTTTTTGATCCGCAATAAATGGTACATATGCCTCCGGTAAGCGTTATTAAATAAGTAGCAGTGTATCCAACTTCGTTCATTATGGTTAAAAAATCATTTCCCTCAGGAAATTTTTGTACAGAGTCGTTTAAATACTGGTAGGCTTCGCGGTTTTTAGAAATCAGTTTACCCACACCCGGTGTTACCATGCGCATGTAAAAATTATATAGCTTTTTAAATGCGGTTTGTTTGGGTTTGCTAAACTCCAGCACCACCAGCTTGCCCCCCGGTTTCAATACTCTAAGCATTTCTGCCAAACCGGCCCGCAGGTTTTCAAAATTTCTTACCCCAAAAGCAACGGTTACCCCATCAAACGATTGGTTGGGAAAATTTATTGCCTCACTATCGCCGGTAAAAAGCTGTATCTGTTTGTTTAACTGTAATTTATCAATTTTCTTTTTGCCTAATTCCAGCATTCCTTCAGAAATATCTATGCCGGTTATTGTTACTGGCTTTAACAACTTACTGGCCATAATAGCCACATCGGCCGTACCGGTAGCCACATCCAACAGGTGTTGGGGGGCCAGGGCTTTTAACTCTCTTAAAGCCCTGCGGCGCCAGTAAACATCAATACCCCCGCTTAAAAAGCGGTTCAAAAAATCGTACCTGAAGGCAATCTGGTTAAACATTTCTGCCACCTGTTGCTTTTTACTTTTATCACTGCCTTCAAAAGGCACAATAGTATCGTGTGGTAAGCTCTTATTCATTTGGGTTGCGAAGATAAGACAGCTACCAATTCCGCCTTTTTTTTGTTTATTTACCGGCATCGGTAACTCCGGTTGGGCATCCTTGCCACGCTCGGTTCATCGGCAATAGCTCCGGTTAGGCAGGTAAAGCAACCTTTTATAAAAAACCACCCTCTTAAACGGCAAACCCGCATACCCTTTTAGTAGAACTACCCTCCTAAAATAGCAAAATGCTATATATTTGATGAGCAACCATTAAAATACCATTAACGGACCACATGATAAAGCTGTTTATTGTAGAAGACCAGGAAATTTACCTGGAAGGTTTATGCCTCTTGTTGCAAAAAGATGCTGATATTGAAATTGTTGGCACAGCCGGCAAAGCAAATGAGTTATTAACTGTTTTACCTCAAACAGAAATAGACGTTTTAATGCTGGATGTGCACCTGCCTGATATGCCTGAAGAAGAACTGCTTAAAAAAATACGTGCCATAAAGCCGGCACAAAAAGTAGTTTATCTTACCATGATGCGTGGCACCCGCTACATTCATAAATTACTCAAACATACTATACAGGGCTATGTGCTGAAAAGTGCCGCTATTAATGAACTGATGGAAGCTATAAAAACGGTAGCTGGCGGAGGCACATTCTTCAGTAAAGAAATAGATGTAATTACAGACGATGATTTCAGAAGCACTGTAACGGTAGAAACCCATAAGGTAACAGAAATACTGTCTAAACGGGAAATAGAAATTTTAAAACTGGTATGTAAAGAATACAGTAATGCTGCCATTGCAGAAAAGCTGTTTTTAAGCGTAAGCACAGTAGAAACCCACCGCAAAAACCTGATAGCAAAATTGGGTGTTAGCAATACCGTGGGCCTGGTTAAATTTGCACTCAAAAACAACCTGATTGAGTAAACCCCTCTCATATCTCTTTCTCCCTCTTTTTTTATCTGGCTTACTGTACCAGCCAATAACTGCACAGGAAGCTGACACTACTTTTCTTAAAAACTTGTACGATCGATGTCTTGATTTTGATGAAACCAAGGCAGATTCAATGGAGTATTATGCCGCTTTTATAGAAAAAACCGGCAACCAGCTGAAGTTTAATAAAACCAGAGTACTTGCTTCGCGGCTTAAGGGTATTGCCCAAGACCTTAAAGGCAATTATGATAAAGCCATTCCCTTTTACCTGCAAAGTTTAGAAGAAGCTAAAAAACTAAATGATATTAATTATGAAGGAGCTGCTATTAATGATTTGGCCTATGTGTATGTAAATACCAAACAACCGCAAAAGGCCAAACAAATGTATTTAGAAGCAGCAAGATTTGCCTTAAATGAAAATAGTGTAAGTGCTGTTTTTAATGCATTAAGTAACCTGGGTGCTATATATAATGAATTGGCACAGCCAGACAGTGCATTATTATTTTTAAAAGAAGCTTTAAAGTACGGAAAACCCTTTGCGGCAGAATTAAATATTGGCAGCGTGTATAATAACATGGGTAATGTATACTTTAAGAAAAAAGAATACAACAAAGCCATTGATTTTTTTACGCAAAACCTGTTACTACAGCAGCAATTAAATAACCCATCGGAAATATGGATCTCATATCTCAATCTTGCCGATGCTTATGTAGAGTTAAATAGGTTTGACAGCTCTCTGCATTATGCCAATAAGGCTTTGCAGCTGGCAATAAGCCTGCAATCAAAAGCAAAAGAAGCAGACAGCTACGCCATTCTTTCAAAACACTATTTTGCAAAAAACGATTTTAGGCAGGCCTATACCTATAAAGAACGCTGGTACCAATTAGATACCAGTCTGGTAAATGAAAGCACCAATACCACCATTGCTCATTTGCAGGAACGCTTCAATGCAGTGGAAAGAGACCGGCAAAACCAACTTTTATCTGTAAACATAGAAAAAGAAAAACTCCGCAGCCGCATTATTACACTTTTAGCACTGGCCTTTTGCCTGGTGGCAATAGTGGTAGCCGTGTTTTTAATACAAAAGCGAAGGGCTAATAAAAGATTACAGGAACAAAATGATTTAATCCGCCGGCAAAACGATAAACTGGCCGAATTGAATTTTGAAAAAAATTCACTCATCAGTATTGTGTCTCATGATTTAAGCAGCCCCTTTACCGCCATTAAAATGTGGAGCCAGTTGCTGGATGATGAGAACAATACCAACCTGGAGCCTAATCAGCAGAAAGCTATTAACCGTATTAAAGAAGCCACCACTAAAGGAGAACAACTGATACGAAATATATTGGATGTGGAAAAGGCCGGTACCAACCTGCAAAAAATGGCTTTAGAAAATTTAGATTTAAAAATTATTGCCGAATCTGTAATAACCGATTTTGAACCCACCGCCAAAGGCAAGGCCATCAACCTGTTTTTTGAAACCAGCGAGAAGCAGGTTTTTATTGTAAGTGACCGCAACCTGGTAAGCCGCATTTTAGAAAACCTGGTGTCTAACGCTATCAAGTACACACCACAGGGCAAAAACATTTGGCTGCAACTGGCAACAGATGCAGATGCCGTACATATTAAAGTAAAAGACGAAGGGGTGGGTATTGATAAAGATGAATTGCCTTACCTGTTTTCTAAATACAGCAATATCTCTTCTAAACCCACAGCCGGAGAGTCTTCCACAGGCTTGGGGCTTTCTATTGTAAAACGTCTGGTAAGTGAGTTAAATGGTTCCATCTCCTGCGAAAGTGAATTGGGCAAGGGCTCTGTATTTACCGTTATTCTTAAGAAATAATTTTTGGTATCAGCATAGGCACGCTATTCAACAGCCGTTGCGTCGCACACTTCGGCTATGGTAAAAGGCATGGGCGCAGGGTATACAGCACTATAACCTTACACTTTTTTGCTTATACCATTTCTTCTGCACAAGTGTGCGACGCAACGGCTGTGGCCATGAAATGCAATAGCCGGTTACAAAAAAGAAAATAGGCCGTTTAAGAAATAACTATATATTTGCAACGTAGTTTCATAAAGCAAATGCATCAAAAACGCATCATATCATTTGTAAGTGCCTTGTGGTTGTTGCTGGTGTTTACTTTAAGTATAACACCCAAAAAATATTTGCACGATGCGTTTAGTAACCACGGAGACAGTTGTGTAGCGGTTGCCGCAGAAAATGAAGCCACCATCAGCAAGGTAAAAGTCAGTTGCGATGTTGGTAACCAGGTTGCCACGGTGCCGTTTATTTTAGTAAGCCATCAATACACTGTTTTGTTGCCTGCTGTTACAGCAGTTACAAATATATCTTCTGTTTATCATTGCTTTGCTGCCCCCCAGTATAATTTCAGTTTAAGAGGTCCGCCTGTAGTGTAATAGTCTATTGTTACTGCCGGGTTTTGCCCGCTACTTATTTAATCAGGTGTATTCTTAAATTTTTACAATGAAGTTATCTTTATTTTTTACTGCAGTTATTGCAGGCTTAATTCCAGTTTTAGTAAAAGCACAAAATTTTACAGCAAAAGAAACCATTGCTGCTATACCGGCAAAAGTGATTATTTCCGGTAAAATTACCGATGCAAAAACGGGCCAGCCATTGGCCGGGGCCAGTGTTTACATGCCAGATATTAAATTAGGCGCCACCACAAACTCTGAAGGTTATTATAAATTACAACACATCTCTCAGGGCCGGCATTTAATAGAAATCAGCTACACAGGTTATGCTTCAGTAATAGAGTCTATTGACATTGTTACCGATCTTGAAAAGAATTTTGAGTTGCAAACAACCTATGCAGAACGCGAAGCTGTAATTGTTACCGGTGTATCTTCTGCCACCTCTGTTAAAAGAGCAGCTATACCGGTTAGTATTTTAAAAAAAGAAGAATTGCTGCGGGGTAGTTCTACCAACTTAATAGATGCATTATCAAAAACGCCGGGTGTTACACAAATAAGTACAGGTCCGGCTGTATCTAAACCCTCAATCAGAGGCTTGGGGTATAACCGCGTTGTGGTGGTAAATGATGGCATCCGGCAGGAAGGGCAGCAGTGGGGAGATGAGCATGGTATTGAAATAGATGAATACAGTGTTACCAAAGCAGAAATATTAAAAGGCCCTGCCTCGCTGATGTATGGCAGCGATGCGCTGGCCGGCGTAATAAACATTATTTCTATATTACCCGAAGCAGATGCAACCGTACGAGGCAATTTGTTCAGCACCTATCAAACCAATAATCGCCAACGGGGCCTGCATGCAACTATTGGCGGCAATAAAAACGGGTTTATCTGGGGTGGCTATGCATCGTATAAAGCGGCAGCAGATTATAAAAATAAATACGATGGCTATGTTTTCAATTCAAAGTTTTACGAGAAAAACTTTGGACTGTATACCGGCTTGCACAAAAGTTGGGGCTTTAGTCATTTATATTTTACCCAGTTTAATCAAAACCTGGGTTTAATAGAAGGAGAGCGGGATGATGCCACCGGCCAGTTTTTAAAACTGGTTAATAACAATGGCAACGAAGAAGAAGTTATAGCAACGGGTAAAGATTTTACAGGCATTACCCCTTTTACCCCCCATCAAAGAATTACGCATACCAAACTGGTAAGCGATAATAGTTTTAAATTAGGAGGCAACCGCCTTACTGCAACCCTTGGCTACCAGCGCAACCAGCGCAAAGAGTTTGGTAATGTGCTTGACTTAAATGAAAAAGAACTGTTCTTTGATCTTGTTACCGTTAATTATAATATTAAGCTTCATCTTGCCGAAAAAAATAAATGGAAAACAGCTATTGGCATTAACGGCATGCAGCAAACCAATACCAATAAAGGCATTGAAGCTTTAATACCCGATTACAGTTTGTTTGACGCCGGTATTTTTGTGGTTACTCAAAAAAGTATTGATAAATTCACTTTGAGTGGTGGTGTTCGTGCAGATAACAGAACCATTAGTGCTAAAGAGTATAAAGAGGGCAGCGAGGTAAAATTTGAGGCGTTTAATAAAAGTTTTTCCAATCTTTCAGCAAGTGCCGGCATTAGTTACGAAGCAGGTAAAGATGTAACCTTAAAAGCAAATCTGGCCCGTGGTTTCAGGGCGCCCAGTATACCAGAACTGGCCAGTAATGGTGCACATGAAGGCACCAACCGGTACGAGTATGGCAGCTTACAA
>JANRMC010000010.1:0-9626 GCA_033761915.1 Flavihumibacter sp. | reverse complement strand
GAAGCCAGTAAGGTAATTGCATTTTTTTTAACGGTAGTTTGTGTCATACAATGCTGTTTTAAATTTAGTAATATAACACAAAGCTATTTTGCTGTAAACGGGGCTGTTTGTACAAATTGTTCAACAATTTTTATTTATGGTTCATACGGTAGGCAGTGGGGCTGGTATTATATACTTCTTTAAACGAATTGGAGAAATGCGATACATCAGCAAACCCACATTCATAGGCAATATCCGTAACGGGCAAATCTCCGGCCCTTAGTAAATCACAGCTCTTTTCCAGTTTTTTTAATTTAAAGTATCGGGCAGGCGTCTCATTAAAAGTTTTTTCAAACTCTCTTTTAAAAGTAGACAGGCTGAGGTTGCAAAACACGGCCAATTGTTCCAGCTTCAGGTTAGAAAACAAGTGTGTTTCCACCACCTCCCGCAACTGGTAAGCCCGTTGAGAAAACAGGGCCGATACAATTTCAATAACAGAACCGGCTTTTTCTGTTTTGGTAAGCAGTAATATAATTTCTTTCAGCTTCAGTTTAATTAATTCTTCATCCACCAGTGCCGGGTTGTCAAAATAAAACTGCAGGCTTTGTATATAGGCATCAATTAAGTGGTTGTTAGATACTTTAACCGTTTGAGCACCTGTTGTATTGTGTATTAATACAAAATCAGGTATTTCGTTTTCATAAATTTTTTTCAGCACATCGGGGTACAGGTGCACACCAATGGCCTCACACTCTGTGTAAGCATCTTTTTTTATCCACTCCGTAAAATACTGTCCGCATTTAAGCAACACCGCATCATTCTTTCTCAGCTCAAAGCGGTTCGCCGGCGCATAGGTCAGTTGCCCGCCCTCGGTTACATATACAAAGCAGGCTTCATTCGGAAAATTGCTGGGAGGCTGAAACGGCGGTTTCATTTTCACTTTTTCAAAAATCACTTTATTGTACAGCGAAAAATTTTTGTAATCCAGAATCATGGCCTAAATATAAAACAGCCGCCGCAGCATTTACTTGTAAAAAAAGTTCAAATTCTGGCAGATGATTTTTTCTAGTTGGTCGGCGGCATGGCCTTGGGCAGCAGTGGTTGCGTCGCACACTGCAGCGGCAACGCTTTGCCGGGCGGGGAAGGGGGATTGATACCAAGGCCTGAGCGATAACGGCTCTTGCGCCTGTTGCATTAAGTTATCTGAGTAAAAAGTGGGTTTTATTAGAATACAAGCGAGATGCTTTCACCAGTGTGTGTGGTGTATCAGCGAATGCATAGAATTCATTGATTATGCAGCCTTGTTTTTGTAAATAGTTTTGTTGGCGGTTTTTTCTTTAGTAACCTTTATTTATCGTTTTAAAAGAACAGCTGCTTTTCAATAATCTTTTTCACTATCTTATTGATAGCTCCGTTCCAACCATCAAGATAGCCATGCAAAGAGTTTGGGTTGAGATTGGAATGTGTTAGTTTTAATAACGTTTTGTCTGCCTGCGGTATTAATTCAACCACCACATCAGTAACAAAACCTGGTTCACTCACCCATTCAAAACTGTAACGCAGCTTTTTAAATGCTGTTATTTCAATGTACTCACCCAATGCCGTATGCATGCTTCCGTCAGAGTCTCTGAAGCTTATCCGGTACTGGCCGCCAACCGACAAATCCACATCGGCAGAAAGAACGGTTCCATTCATGTCAGAACCGAACCAGTGCATAATGTATTCCGGCTTTGTCCATATAGACCATACAAGGGTTGCTGGTGCATCAAGCACCCGTTCAATAATTACTGTATTATCTTTCATTGCTTTTCTGTTTAAGTTCGTTCAACTTTTTGTTTAATAGCGATTTGTCATTGTCAGTTTTTGCTTTTTGTTGTGCCATTTCAAAATACGAAATGGCTTTTGCGTTATCGATGTCTGTATGTAAATAGCCAAGCAAGGAAAAGTAAAAATGATTGTCTGTAAGATTTAATTTTTCTGCCTCTATAATTGCAGTTTGCTTATCCTTTACTTGTGCCAAAGCATAAGTTCTGTTTAGTGCCGTTATGGGCGAATATTCTATTAGCAAAAGTTGATTATAGGCTTGTAAAATATTGTTCCACTTTTTGGGGTTTTCAATTTTGCTACTATGCCAGTAGGCAATGTTTGCCTCTAAATGATATTTACTTATCTCATTACCCTGGGCGCTTTGTATTAAATAAAAATTTCCTTTTGCTATGAGTTCTTCGTTCCATAAATTTTTGTCTTGTTGGTCATACAAAATTGGTTCGCCTATTTGATTTGTTCTTGCTTCAAAACGTGAAGAATGAAAGCACATTAAAGCCATTAAAGCGTTTACGATGGGTTTATTAGTAGTTGCATTTTCTATCAAAAAATAATTTAAACGCATTGCTTCCCAACACAATTCTTTTCGCAAATGAGTTTTCTGTGTAGTTGAATGATAACCTTCATTAAACAGCAGGTATAATGTTGTCAGCACGGTTTCTAATCTTGTATTAATATCGTTTTCATTGGGTAATTCAATTTTAATATTTTCTGTTCGTAATTTTTCTTTGGCTCTATATAGTCGCTTGCTGATGGTTTCTTTATTGGTTAAAAATGCCTCAGCAATTTCGTCAATTCCAAAACCACAAAGAATTCTTAATGCTAAGCCAATTTGTGCTTCTGCCGGAATTATTGGATTACAAATGGTGAAAATCATTTGTAATTGGCTGTCTGTTATATTTTGGGGCGATAAATCAACTTCAATTTCTTCAAATTGGCTTTGATTCTTTTTATAATCAACAATTATTTTTTCAGAAAATGTTTTGTGCCGCTTGAAGTAGTCTTTGGTTTTGTTTTTAGCAACAGTGTAAAGCCAGGCCGCAGGATTTTCCGGAATGCCTTTTAATCTCCAGGTTTCAGAGGCTAATAAAAAAGTATCGTTTGTAATGTCTTCTGCAATTTCTATATGAACAATACCAAATAACTTACAGAGTACAGAAATTATTTTTCTGTACTCTGTTTTAAAAAGTTGTTCAATTAATTCTTTCTCGTTCAAATTAGCTGTTCATTGGTATAACACTTCTTACTTCAACATGACCTCCGTGGGTAAGAATAGGGCACCCTTCTGCCAATTTCATGGCTTCATCCATGCTGGTAGCTTTTACCACCACATAACCCCCAATAATTTCTTTTAATTCTGCATAAGGGCCATCGGCAATTACATTATTAGGCTTCAGTATTTTTCCTTCAAAACTCAAACGATTTGCATTTACAATTTTTCCCTGTGCAGCAATACCCCCAAACCAATCCATCCATTGTTGGATGTTTGATTGCATCTGTTCTGGCGAAGGACCAAACGATTCGTTGATTTCGCTTTTGAAAATCATCATAAATTCTTTCATTTTTTTACTTATTTGTGGTTAAAATTAATTTTGTTTCTGAATTGGGCGAACTTCTACTTTTCCATTCTCCTTAAAAATAGGACACCCCTTTGAAATCTCTACTGCCTGTTCAATATCTTTTGCTTGAACGAGCAGGTAACCACCAATCATTTCATTGGCTTGTGTAAAAGGTCCATCTGTCACTACTTTATTTTTCCCGTTTACCTGTTTACCAGTGGTTTGAAGGGGATCTCCTCCTGTAAGTATTCCTTTCTCACCGAGACCTTGCATCCAGGTTGTCCAAGATTGAATGTATTCCATAGTTTCTTTGGAATCATTAGCATTGTGAATGTGAGTGTTGCCGCCTCTGAATAAAAAAATGAATTTTTCCATTGTTTTACTTTTTAAGTTGTTTAAAATATTTGTTACAACTCTATGACGATTGACACTTTCAAAACTGGACAGATAATTTAAAGCTTTTTTTATGAGTTGAAGTTTGCGGAGCGGTTGGTTAAAATAACACCTAGCATAAATGTATTACCTGTGTTGAGTTATTCTGTGTAACGGAGCCATCGCAAACCACCAACTACAAAGAATTCGTTCAACATTGCGTTGCGGTAAAAGTGTGCGACCCTTTGGTAAAACTGAGGGTAAACTGCCACGCGGTGATGCACAAAGTGATGCCGATGAAACGAGCGTGGCAAGAATGCTGAATAGTTGTTACTGCTGCCGGTTACATAAAAAATAATCCGCCACGGATGGCGCGGCGGATTATTTTATTGGGGGATGCGGTGCTTAGTTAATGTCTTTGCCTTCTTTTAATTTGGCAATGGCGCTTTCTACAAAATTGCGATTGTTGGCATCGGGTGCAAGGGCCAGGGCCTGCTGTGCATATTTAAGGGCATTTTTATAATCGGCATTGGCAGCATAGCCGCGGGTAAGGCCCATTAGCGTGGTAAACTGGTTGGGGTTTTTGGTGTAATTGGTTTTAAATATCTCCAGCGCTTCTTTTGCTTTTTTCTGGGTAAGCAAGCGACGGCCAAACTGGTGCATCTCCTGCATATTAGCAAGGGGCAGGGCGTTTTTTAAAATGGTATTGGCTTCATCGGCACGGCCCAATTTGTCTAATACCATAGCTTTGGTACTGTGCGATTGAAAGGCAAAGTTGCCGCCAAAAGTGGTGGATGTGGCAGAGTCGGCCCAAAGCAGGGCTTCTTCTAAATTGGTATTGTTTTGCACACACCATTGTGCCGCCTGCTCCCAAGCCTGCCAGGTAAACCCTTTTTCGGAGCGCAACTCATTTCTGAAAGAGGCTACCTGTGTTTGATTGATATCCACACTAACGGTAAAGGGGAAGCTTAGTTTTTCCCACTGCATGCTGATGGTGGCGCTGTTGCCTTTTTGATTGATAAACTGGTATTGCAACCATTCTACCGACTGGCTGAGTGGCTGTGGTTTTATTTTTATACGCAAGGCATCTTCTGCCGGGTTGTAATAGTAACTGCCCCAGCTATTACTGTTTTTTGAAAATATTACAATGCTTTCAGCAGGGTTATAAGCTATAAACAAACCGTATGTGCCGGCGGCCAGTGGTTGTCCTTCTACCTGTACATCAGTTGAAAAACTGATGGTGGTGTTTTCGTTTGCACCGGCACGCCAGGGTGCAGCCTTGGTATTGCCAAAGCCCTGGTCTGTAAAACCAATGGGTACTAACTGGCCCCAAATTTTACCTTCACGGCCTTTAACAGCGGGCCGGTCGTAGTGTATGGTAACTTTTGTTAAACCAATTTGCTCGCTTACGGCAGCAGGTTTATTACCACCGCTGGGTAAGGTGGTTAATTGGGCTTTTGAATAAATAGTGGTAAAGAGGCAGGCAGCCAGTAGTATCTTTTTCATTACAATAATTTTACTACAAGCTACTATTTGGCGGCTGTTGGCTGCTGTGTAATTTTTATTAAGGTGTTAACGGTAATGATAAGCGGTGTTGTTTAGAAGGATAGCTGGCGCTTGTATAACTGCACGGCGTTTTCTAAGCCTAAATAAATAGCATCGCAAATAAGGGCATGGCCAATGGATACTTCTGCCACGCCGGGTATCTGCTGGCTAAAGTATTTCAGGTTGTTTAAATCTAAATCGTGCCCCGCATTAATACCCAACCCTAATTGCAAGGCCCTTTCAGCGGCGGCTTTGTAAGGGGCTGCGGCCGCGGCTGCATTGGCAGGGTAGTGGCGGGCATAAGCTTCGGTGTACAGTTCTATACGATCGGTGCCGGTGGCAGCGGCACCATTTACCATTTCAATAACCGGGTCAACAAAAATAGAAGTGCGAATGCCGGCTTGTTTAAAAATGGCAATCATTTCTATTAAATAATCTTTGTGCTTCAACGTATCCCAGCCATGGTCTGAGGTAAGTTGTCCTTCTGCATCGGGTACCAGGGTTACCTGCTGGGGTTTTACCTGCAATACCAGGTCAATAAACTTTTGTTCGCGGCAATTGCCTTCTATATTAAACTCTGTGGTAATAATAGATTTTATTGCATGCACATCGCTATAGCGTATATGCCGTTCATCGGGGCGGGGGTGTACGGTTACACCATCGGCACCAAAATTTTGCACATCAATAGCCGCTTGCAAAACGCTGGGGTTATTGCCCCCGCGGCTGTTGCGCAGCGTGGCTATTTTATTTATGTTAACGGAGAGTTTAGTCATGATGCTGCAAAGGTAAAATTATTTTACGGGCATTTTTAAAAGCCGGCATTGGAAGGTGGGTAAAAAAATTGAGAGGGGTAGAAACCCCTCTCTCTAACCATTAAACGTACCTATGTGAAACTAAAATCTGCTTGTTTATTTTACCAGTTTGGTGCTGTATACGGTTTCGCCGTTTTGTTTTTTTACATCTACCAGGTAAATGCCTTTGCTAAGATTGCTTAAGTTGCCAACAGTGGTGGTATTATTGCCGGCATGCAGGTTCCAATTGCTTTGGTTTACCACCTGGCCTTGCTGGTTTAAAATGCGTACTACCATTGTTTCTGCATTGCTGCTGTTCATTTCTAAATTCAACTGACTGATGAAAGGGTTGGGGTACACTGTAATTTTAGCAGAAACTTTTACCATTTTAACCATTACAATGTTTGAGTAAGTGTATTGTCCATCCACATCTACCTGCTTAATGCGGTAATAGTTGGTGCCTAAGAAAGCTTTGTTATCTGTATAAGCGTAGTTGGTTTTAAAATTGCTTTGTCCGGCTGCTTTTTCATTTGCCACCACAGACCAGTTGCTGCCATCTGCACTTTTTTCAACTATATAAGCACTAGTGTTGTATTCAGTAGCGGTGCTCCAATTAACAGCAATGGTTTCGCTTTTTGCATAAGCTTCCAGTTTTAAACCGGTAACCGGTAAAGAAGCCGCAGCCACACAATCAGAAAAAGTAATATCATCAATTGCCAGGTCGTTACCGCAACCACCAGGAGCATCGTTGTAGATAATATAACGTACTGTTGTAATGTTGGAAGGCAACATAAAAGAACCGCCAATTTTTACCCATGTTGGGTTAGCCGATTGCGGAATGCTGCTGGATGTGAAAGAAGTAACCTGAGAGAAGGTATTGTTGCTGCTGTTCCATGCCTCTACTACAAAACGCAAGCGTGGTAATTGTGCGCTGCTGCCACAGGTACCCAGCGTGTTTACATTCATTACATACAAATACACATTGTTCATTTTATTAGGGCTCAGGTTGCTAACTGTATCGCGGTAAAACTCACCGGCAGCATGGCTGGCGTTAATTACCATCATACGACCACGGTTATCGCCGGTATGATCAGTGGTATTGTGCCACTCAGGGCGACCCTGTGTGCTTTTGTTTAATTTATACTGACCATCTTCCAGGTAGTTGGTGCTAACATAACTGTAAGTAGTTCGGCCTGCAGGTAAAGAAGCATCTCCATTGCCAGTACCAAAAGTTTCTTTAAAGCGGATGGTTTCAGTACCAGAACAAACCTGTGCAAAACCAGTTGCTGTTAACAAAAGAGCGATTGCGAATGTGTAAACTTGTTTCATAATTTTCTTTTAATGGTTGTGTTACTAAACATTCTAATTAGCTGCCAAAAATTAATTGCTTAATTATCAGAAGCTTTCTATTGGCACACAGCCTTACCATTTCCATTTATGGGATTGTTTTCTTAAAAAAGAGAAAACCTCCCGTAAACGAGAGGTTTTTTTATTTAGTTAACCAGCCGCAGTAGTGGTGGCAGCATCCTTGCGTCGCACCCTTCAACAGCAACTAATAATGCAGCAATAAGTGTATATGTTTTATATAAGTTGTTACCGCTTGCCCAGTTCTATCACTTCACAGTCTTTCATATTCTGCCCATCAATTACAAATCTTATGAGTGTTCTTATCTTATGCCAGCCCTGCTTGCCGGCAGCACCTGGGTTCATATGCAGGCACTGCAAGGCATCATCAAACATTACTTTTAATATATGGCTGTGACCGCAAATAAATAGTTGTGGCCGGTGTTGCAATAATTGCTTTTTAGTATCGGGGTTGTAGCGGGGTGGGTAGCCTCCAATATGGCGTATCATTACTTTTACCTCCTCGCAGGTAAAAACCAATTGCTCCGGGTAGCTGGCACGTATATCCTGCCCGTCTATATTGCCATACACACCCTTTAATGGTTTAAACCCTCGCAACTGGCTGGCTAAGTCATCGTTTCCAAAATCGCCGGCATGCCATATTTCATTACAATATTTAAAGTGTTCAAATACGGCTTCATCAAGGTATCCGTGTGTGTCTGATAGCAATCCAATCTTTGTCATATTAATCAATAAGTCCGGCAGCTTTTAGTTGTTCTAAAATTTGTACGGCACCCGGTGCTGTATTTGTTTCTTGTACGTATTGTTGCAGTGAGAAATATTGCAGGGCACCAATTTCTGCATTGGCAACGGGTGCAATAGGTTGTTGTACTATAAAACAGTCCTGTTCCATTATAATACCGTTTTTTTCTCCGTAAGCAGGGGCTGTAATATGTGTGTAAAAGTGCAAATCATTTGGGTTTAATATTACATTCAGTTCTTCTTCAATTTCCCGGCACAATGCGGCAACAGGGGTTTCGCCACTGGCAATTTTACCACCGGGCAGGTAATAGCATTTTTTGTTATTGCTATAGGCCAGTAATAATTTGCGGTCTTTAATAACCAATAAGCCGGCCGTGTGTAATTGCATATGTTAAACTAATTTCAAAAAATGAAATTAGTATTTCCTAACTTTAATGTAACAATTTAAAGATGCCTTTCTTCCGCAACTTTACATATTACATAGATAAGCGCCGTTGGAAATATATTTTTCTGCTGGCTACCTTAGAACTTTCTCGGCAATAAGTGCTGAGTAGTGTGTTACGGCACAAGTTCCGTTAAAGGCGAAATGAAGCCCTACAGCTACTTGTTCCTAGTAGCATTGCCGCTAAAATGTGCGACGCAACAAAAGCTGCATAGCAGTACTCCTGCTGGCAGTCACAATTTTAAATTTTCAAACAAGTGATTTTCAACTTATAACATGGCCCACTATTTTAAATTGGGAAACATACCCCATAAACGGCATACACAATTCAGAAAACCTGATGGTGGTTTATACAGCGAGCAGTTATTTTCTACAGAAGGCTTTAGTGACGATTACTCGTTGCTTTACCACTGCCATCCGCCCACACAAATTATTAAAACAGAACCGCAGGTGGATGTAAGCCCAAGAATTGCTGAAGAAAAAATGCTGCAGCACCGTTGCTTTGAAGGGTTTGCTGTAAAACCCGGCGGCGATTTTTTAGCAAGCCGCGTGCCTGTGCTGGTTAATAACGATTGCCATATTGTGTTGGCCGCACCTATTAGTGGCACCAGTAATTATTTTTATAAAAACACAGATGCAGATGAATTGATTTTTGTACACGAAGGCAGTGGTGTGGTTAAAACCCAATATGGCCAGCTGCCTTTTGGCTACGGAGATTATATAATACTGCCCCGTGGTACTATTTATCAAATTGAATTTGCTACAGAAAAAAACCGCTTGTTCATTGTAGAATCATTTACACCATTGCGTTATCCCAAGCGTTACATGAGCAAGTACGGACAATTGATGGAGCATGCCCCTTATTGCGAACGAGACATACGTACCCCGCAGGACTTACAAACTTTTGATGAGAAAGGCGACTTTCTCATTCGTGCAAAAAAGAAAGGTATGTTATATGGACTGCATTACGGCACGCATCCATTTGATGTGGTGGGTTGGGATGGCTGC
>JANRMC010000009.1:0-25535 GCA_033761915.1 Flavihumibacter sp. | reverse complement strand
GTAATCTTTTTTCTACTAAACAATTTTGGAGAAAAATTTGTGAAGGAAGATGTGCTGAGCCCTTCCATTGGCATGTGGGTGGCAACAATTGTATTAGTGCCTATGGGGCTCTTCTTAATTGTAAAAGCCATGCGGGATTCTCAGCTATTTAACAGTGAATTCTACTTCAGAACATTCAGGCTTATAAAAGGGTATTTTACCAAAAAGCAACAAGACGCAACAGTAAATAATGTGTAACTTTAGTTTCTAATATAAGCATATGTCATCATCTAATCAATCCCGCAGAAAATTTATTAAGCAAACAAGCCAGGCAGGTTTATTGATGGCAGGTGCCAGCGCACTTCATTTAAATGCATGGGCTATTGGGGATGGTGGATATGGTTTACAAACCGGATTTGAGCAAAGCCCTTTGCCATACGGTTATGCTGCATTGGAGCCGGTTATTGATACCATGACAATGGAATTGCACTACAGCAAACATGCGGCTGCATATGCTAAAAATTTAAAAGAAGCAATTGCGGCAGAAAATATAAATAGCCAGCAATCGCTGGAAGCAGCTTTAGCCAGTACTTCAAAATATTCTGCTAAATTCAGAAACAATGGCGGTGGCCATTTTAATCACGAACTTTTCTGGCGTTGTATGAAGCCAGGGGCTGCTGCTAAGCCCGAAGGGGCTTTGGCGAAAGCAATGGATAGCAGTTTTAATTCTTTTGAAACATTCAAAACGCAATTTGCTGATGCCGCAAAGGGAAGGTTTGGAAGTGGCTGGGCCTGGCTGATAGTTACTGCAGATAAGAAATTAAAAATCACATCCACCCCCAATCAGGATAATCCTTTAATGGATATTGCAGAGGTAAAGGGCACCCCCATTTTGGCATTAGATGTTTGGGAGCATGCTTACTACTTAAAATATCAGAACAGAAGACCAGAGTATATTGAAAACTGGTTTAAAATTGTAAACTGGGATTTTGTGGCCGAGCGTTTTTCTGCCCATTAAGGTAACGATAGTTTACAATTGCAATCCTATCACTCTTTAAGTTACATAGCTTACAAAGAATAATATTTTGCTTAATTACTGCTAAAGAGTTGAAGTGTGCGACGCAACTATGTTGATTACAGCTACAAAGCTGGTATCATTTCTCTTTTTTATACTTAAAAACCCACTTCATTACATTTTTGTAATTTGCAGCCCTTAGTTAAATACCTATGCATAAAAAATTAAGAAGAGAGCAGGCATTGGAATACCATGCCAAAGGAAGACCCGGTAAAATAGAAGTAATACCAACCAAAGAAGCTAAAACACAAAGAGACCTTTCATTAGCGTACAGCCCCGGCGTGGCTGAGCCTTGTAAAGAAATACACGCTAACCCAGAAACAGTTTATAAATACACCGCCAAAGGAAACCTGGTGGCAGTTATCAGTAATGGTACCGCTGTTTTAGGTTTGGGCGATATTGGCCCTGAAGCGGGTAAGCCGGTAATGGAAGGCAAGGGTGTATTATTTAAAATCTTTGCAGATATAGATGTGTTTGATATTGAGATAAACGAAAAAGACCCGGTTAAGTTTGTAGAAATTGTAAAAGCATTAGAACCCACTTTTGGTGGTATTAACCTGGAAGATATTAAGGCTCCAGAATGCTTTTATATAGAACAGGAGTTGAAGAAGCAATTGAATATTCCGGTAATGCACGATGACCAGCATGGTACAGCCATTATCAGCGCGGCAGCATTATTAAATGCCTTAGAAATACAAGAAAAGAAAATAGAGAAAGTAAAGTTTGTAGTTAATGGCGCTGGCGCTGCCGCCATTGCCTGTGTAAAATTATACCAGGCATTGGGTGCCAATCCAGAAAACTTCAGGGTGTATGACAGTAAAGGACTGATACATGAAAGCCGTACAGATTTGGATGCACTAAAAAAAGAGTTTTTAAACACCGGCAAAAATCTTTCTTTAGAAGAAGGCATGAAGGATGCGGATGTTTTTATTGGGTTAAGCAAAGGCAATGTGCTGTCAAAAGAAATGGTAAAGAGTATGGCTAAACGGCCAATTGTATTTGCTATGGCCAACCCTGATCCGGAAATTAGTTATGAAGATGCAGTGGATGCCCGCAAGGATATTATTATGGCTACCGGCCGAAGCGATTACCCCAACCAGGTTAACAACGTGCTGGGCTTTCCATATATTTTTCGCGGAGCGCTGGATGTAAGAGCCAGTAAAATTAATGAGGCTATGAAGCTGGCAGCGGTTAGAGCCCTTGCGGAGCTTACCAAAAAGCCAGTACCCGAAATGGTGAACATGGCTTACAATGAAAAAACAATTTCTTTCGGCCCCACATATATTATTCCTAAGCCATTAGACCCACGCCTTTTATCGGTGGTGGCGCCGGCTGTTGCTAAAGCGGCTATTGAAAGTGGTGTGGCGCAGGCCACCATTGAAGATTGGGATACATACGCTATTGAATTAAACAAACGCCTTGGTTTAGATAATCAGTTAATACGTGTATTAGGTAATAAGGCCCGCCGCGATCCGAAACGTATTGTATTTGCAGAGGCCGACAATGCTAAAATTTTAAAGGCCGCACAAATTTGTTTTGATGAAGGTATTGCATACCCTATTTTATTAGGTAACGAAGACAAGATAAGAGATATAGCAGCCACCAATCAGATAGACATAGAATCGCTGCCCATTATAGACCCCCGCAGCGATGAGCAGGAAGAGCGCCGCAAAGAATTTGGCAACCTGTTTTTTCAAAAGCGTTGCCGTAAAGGATATAACCAATATGAATCGGTGAAGGTGATGAAAGACCGTAACCATTTTGGTTGTATGATGGTAGATACCGGCGAAGCCGATGCCATGATTTCTGGCTTAACTAAAAACTATCCGGATACCATAAGACCGGCCATACAAATTATAGGTGTAGAGCAGGGGGTTAAAAAAATTGCGGGCATGTACCTGCTGTTAACCAAACAAGGGCCTTTATTTTTAGCAGATACCACGGTAAACTTTAACCCCACGGCAGAAGAACTGGCAGATATAACCCTGCTGGTGGCTAAGGAGGTTAAAAACTTTAATATAGTGCCGCGCATTGCCATGTTAAGCTACTCTAATTTTGGCAGCAGCGATTCTGCCGAAGCCAGTCTGGTGGCTAAAGCTACCCAACTGGTAAAAGAAAGAAACCCGGGCTTGCTGGTAGATGGAGAGATGCAGGCCAGTATGGCTTTTAATAAAGATTTACTGAAAGAAAACTATCCTTTCAGTCCGCTGGTGGGGCAGGATATTAATACCCTTATCTTTCCTAACCTGTCTGCGGGTAACGTGGCATATAACCTGTTAAAAGATGTGGGCGGGGCAGATGCTATTGGCCCTATTTTGCTGGGCCTGAATAAACCAGTGCATGTATTGCAATTGGGCAGCTCTGTAAGAAGCATTGTAAATATGGCGTTGGTAGCTGTTATAGATGCGCAGATAAAAAATAAAAACAACACACAGGAAGCGGTAAAAAAATCGGGCTGGTGGAAAAATTTTAAAAGTACCAGCAGAGACCTGTAATAGCACCGTGTTGATAGAAGAGCTGCCGTTGAACGGAGCGCCGCAACAATGTTGCCCATGGAGATAATGCTGACCCCATCATTATCTCTCAGAATTTTGAGTTATTTTACAGTAGCAAAACAACTATGACTTTTTTTACCGAGCTGGGACGATACCTGTTGATGATTAAAGGCATGTTTTCTAAACCAGAAAACATGAAAGTGTACTGGAAAGAATTTATGCACCAGTGTAATGATATTGGCATTGGTTCATTGGGTATTGTAGTAATCATATCTGTATTTATGGGTGCGGTAAGCGCTGTGCAAACGGCTTATCAGTTGGTAAGCCCTGTTATTCCAAAATCTACTATTGCGCAAATTGTAAGAGACACAGTGATACTGGAGTTTGCTCCCACCCTGGTATGTATAGTGCTGGCCGGTGTGGTGGGCAGTAAAATTGCCAGTGAGTTGGGTAATATGCGGGTTAGTGAACAAATAGATGCTTTAGAAATTATGGGCATTAATACCAAGGCTTATTTAATTATGCCCAAAGTAGCGGCAGCACTGGTAGTAATACCCATGCTGGTGGTAATATCGGGTGTGCTGGGTATATGGGGCGGCCGTTTGGCCGGGGTGGCTTCTGGTATTTTATCGGCCGCCGAGTACGATAAAGGGTTGCTTGCTTCATTTTTTGCGTACAATGTTTTCTTTGCACTCACCAAAGCATATACGTTTGCATTTATCATATCAAGCATACCGGCTTATTATGGTTACTATGTTAAGGGCGGTGCATTAGAAATAGGCAGAAGCAGTACCAAAAGTGTGGTGGTAAGCTGTGTACTTATTTTGTTTGCAGATTATATACTGGCTGCTTTATTATTATAACAATAATAATGAAGCCGGCAGTGGTGCTGCTATTGAGCAGCCGTTGCGTCGCACCCTTCAGCAATTAGTTGTATACGCAGCAGTAAAAAGCAGTTATCAATTTGTATTAATGATTGAAGTAAAAAATATTATTAAAGGTTTTGGCGATAAGATTGTGATAAACGATGTTACTGCCACCATGCAAACCGGTAAGTGCAATTTAATTATTGGCACCAGCGGTAGTGGTAAAACCGTTTTAATGAAATGCCTGGTGGGTTTGTTTGAACCCGATAAAGGAGAAATTGTTTACAGCGGCCAGAGTTTTACCGCCATGAGTGAGGAAGAACGCAAAGAACTGCGCCAGCAAATTGGTATGCTCTTTCAGGGTTCTGCTTTGTTTGATAGTATGACGGTGGAACAAAATGTAATGTTTCCGCTGGATATGTTTACTAAATGGAGTTTTCCTGAAAAACTAAAACGGGTAAATGAAGTGCTGGATCGGGTAAACCTGAAAGATGCCAACAAAAAGTTTCCGGCAGAAATAAGTGGCGGTATGAAAAAGCGGGTGGGTATTGCCCGTGCCATTGTATTAAATCCCAAATACCTTTTTTGCGATGAACCCAACTCTGGCCTGGACCCTCAAACATCATTGGTAATAGATAAACTGATTAAAGAAATTACCATAGAGTATAATATTACCACTGTGGTAAACACCCACGACATGAACAGTGTAATGGAAATAGGCGATAATATTTTATACATGTACCAGGGGCAGAAAGAGTGGGAGGGTACCAATCAGGAAATTATATTTAGTAAAAACGAGCGGTTAAACAGTTTTATTTTTGCATCAGAATTTTTACAGGATGCTAAAGACATGCGCATGCTGGAAATGAAAGGCAAAATAGATAATAACCGCGATATGGATGATATGATGAAGTAACGTAAAGCCGTTTACTGATTATAAATACACTCTTCAAATGAAAAAGGCGGTTACATTATTAAGCGTTTTGCTGGTAGGCAGTTTATTATGTGCCCATGAGTTTTGGCTGCAGCCCCATAAATACCAGTACCGCCGCGGAGAAACTATAAACATCCGGTTTTGGGTGGGCGAAAATTTTGAAGGCGATAACTGGGCCGGTACAAAAGACCGCATTAATACACTGCAATTATTATTACCCGGAGATAAGGATGATTTAAGCAAGCTGCTTTCCGAAGAAAAAGGAGACTCGCTGCAGTTTAGTGTTTTTGATGAGTGCACCCCGGTAATTGTTTACAACAGCAATAACACATTCATACAATTAGAGGCTGCTAAGTTTAATGAGTACCTGGCAGAAGATGGTTTGCAAAACGCCATAGACTACCGCAAGGCTAATAATGAAACTGATTCTATGGGGCGTGAGTTATACCAGCGCAGCGTAAAAACCATTGTTCAGGTGGGGGCATTTAAAACGCCGGTTAGTAATGCCACCGCATTGCCGCTGGATATAATACCACTTTCACACCCCTACCAGTTAAAAGAAGGAGAGCCTATTACCTGCAGGGTATTATTTAATAAACAACCTTTAACCAACCAGCTTATTAAAATATGGCACCGGGTAAACGGGCAAACTACTAAAGAAGAAAAGCATACTAATGAAAAAGGCGAAATCAGTTTTACAATAAGCACCACCGGTAAATGGATGGTAAGCACCGTAAGTATGATTCGCCTGCAAAATGATACTGCACAATGGCAAAGCTATTGGGGCAGTTGCACCTGGGGGTACCAGTAGTTTATAAATCCCGCTTTTTGTTAAGCCAGAAGCAAAGGCCCCATACAGCCGCAACAAGCAGTATGGTGTAAAAAATATGAATATTCACCTGGCTTAAAAGTTTTTTATACTCTTCTTCATTAAACTTAGCTACAAAAGACGGTGGCGGAATAATGCGATCTGAAATTTCTAATGGCAGGTAGCGTCCCAAATCATTTGTATATCGTCTTAGTAAACCCATGCCCATGGGCTCCAGAATAATAAAGTAGAAAACAAAAATACCCAGTGCAATAAAAGCTTTGCGCACCAGAAAGCCCACCATAAATGCCAGAGAAAGCTGTGCGAAAGTTTGTAATGCAAACAAACCAATATAATAAGTAAGTCCCCATTTGTCTTTAGTATCAGCACTGTTGTTATACATACCAATAACCAGGGTAAGGGTTGTGTATAACAATACAATGATGGCTGTAATAATTAATACATCCAGCAGTTTGCTGGTCATAAACTGGTTGCGGTCCCAGCCATCAATAATATTTTGGCGGCTGGTTTTGTAAGTGTATTCATTAGTAATAAGCATTATTACCACAATAGCCGGTATAAAAATGAAAAAGGAAGATGCATAAGCGGTGGTGCGCCACACTTCAGGAAAAGCAAAAGGATTGCCTATAAACATATTTACCAGTTGGCCGGCAGCATCTTTACGCTCAGAAAACTCTCTGAAAATATTATAAAAGATATAGTTAATGCCCGGGTATGAAAGGGCCGTTAAAGACATTACCAGCCAAAAAGCACGGTAGTTTTTTATTTTTAACCATTCGGTTTTTAACAGTTGTAACATGTATTGCAGTGGTTTGAGGGTTAGTTATTGGTGAGTTCAAAAAAACGGGCCTCCAGGCGTTTCTTCTTTAAAAGCAGGTGTTGTAATACAAGGCCCCGCTCAAAACAAAACTTATTAATAGTTTCTAATTGCGCCGTTCCTTTAGGAAACACCACTTGCAGCAGGTTGTTTTCTTCCTGCATTTTTATAACACCATTGTATTGTTGTAAAATACCTTTCAGTGCATGTAAATCTGCGGCACCCAACTCTACAATATCTTCATCTACTAAAACTTCATCTACCGCACCGCTGGTAATTAAATCTCCCTTTTTTAATATAGCCACATGGGTGCAAACTTTTTCCACCTCATCTAACAAGTGGCTGGCCATAATAATAGTATGCCCTTTTTTGTTAAGCTCTTTAATCAGTTCTCTTATTTCAGCAATGCCCACGGGGTCAAGGCCATTGGTAGGTTCATCCAGCACCAGCACTTTGGGGCTGCCCAGCAATGCAGCACCAATAGCAAGGCGTTGCTTCATGCCCAGGCTGTAAGTGCTGAAACGGCTTTTTCGTCGCTCAAACAAATTTACTTTCTGTAGCACATCATCAATGGCATCTGTTTCATTACCGCGATGACTAACGCTATGCGTTATTTTTAAATTATTAATAGCATTGAGGTAATGATAAAAATTGGGTGTTTCCAGCAAAGAGCCAATCTGCCTTCTTTGTGCCGGAGAGCTATGGTTACCAAACCATAAAAAATTACCACTATCGGCTTTTAATACATCCAATATAATACTCAGCAAGGTGGTTTTGCCACTGCCGTTGGGGCCCAGTATGCCAAATACAGAACCTTCGGGCACGTTAAAGGAAACACCTTTTAACGCCTGAATTTTTCCGTATGATTTTGCAATGTTTTGTAAGGTTAATACTGACACGATATTTATTTTTTTAACAAGATACTGTTTTAGCTATTGCCGCTAATGCCGTTTGTAATTTTTTATGTAACCGGCAGCTGCCACCTGCACTGCCGCTGGAAACCTATTTAATTGCACTCATTAATACCGGAATTAAATAATAAGAAAACAATGTTATTAGTAGCACGGCAATAATATTCATTACAAAACCGGCCTTTAGCATGTCTTTTAATTTTAAGTAGCCGCTGGCAAAAACAATGGCATTGGGTGGTGTGCCCATTGGCATCATGCTGGCACAACTGGCAGCTAACGTCATGGGCAGGCCCAAAAGCAGGGGGTTTATGCCCAACGCATCTGCAATGCCACCCATTACCGGTGCAAAAACTATTACCTGTGCCACATTGCTCATCAGCTCACTAACAAATAAAGAAATAAAGGCCGTTAAAAATATCAGCAGCAACAAAGAATTACCTGCATAGTTAGCAATCCAGCTGCCTAATTGGGCAATAAGACCAGCTTTTTCCAAAGCGGCTGCCAGTGTAAGCCCGCCCCCAAAAAGCAATAAAATGCCCCAGGCCATTTTGCTGGTGTCTTTCCACTCCAGCAAGTGTTCTGTTTTCTCATCTGTTGTTTTGCCAGATGGTATGGCAAATAAACTGATGCCGCCCAGCAAGGCAATAATGGTATCGTCTAACTTTATAATGCCGCTGGTATTTATCAGGTCTTTGGTAATCCATAATAAGGCTGTGCAAATAAAAACAACCAGTACTCTTTTTTCTGCTTTTGAAAGCGGTCCTAATTGCCGCAGCTCCTCTTTAATTAAAGCTTTTGTAGCAGCGTCTGATTGAATGTTATTGGGCAACAACCATTTTACCAAAACAAAATAGAGGCTGATGAGTAAGAGTAAAGACAGCGGGGTGCAAATGAGCATCCAATCGGCAAACTGCGGCGTATAATTATATTTTTTTTCAATGAAGGCAACAAAAGCAACGTTGGGCGGGGTGCCAATAATAGTGGCAATGCCTCCAAAATTAGAAGCGTATGCAATGGCAAGCATAATGGCTGCTGCAAAAGCATGGGTATTGCCATTGCCTTTATGGTTTTCTTTTACCACATGTATAACAGAAGCGGCAATAGGAAACATCATCATAGTAGTGGCAGTATTACTTAACCACATACTTAAAAAACCGGTGGCCAGTATAAAGCCCAGCACAATGCGGTTGCCACTGGTGCCGGTTTTATTTACAATAGAAAGTGCAATGCGTTTATGCAGGTTCCATTTTTCAATGGCAAGGCCAATCATAAACCCTCCCATAAATAGAAAGATGATGGGGTCTGCATAGGGGGTGGCTGTTTCTTTTATGCCAGCCACTTTCATTATTGGAAAAAGTACAAAGGGCACCATTGCCACAACGGGCATGGGCAAGGCTTCTGTAACCCACCAGGTAATCATTAAAACACCAATGGCTAAAACATTTACAGCCTCTGGGTTTACATTGAAAGGATTAAAGCTGTAAAACAATCTGAATAGGATGATGCCAAAAAGAAACGGCAGCCATTTTTTTAGGTTTTTTAATTTCAGCATGGGTTGTCAGGTATTCTTTCCGCTAACGTAGCGATTATTTTTTATGTAAAAGCGATAAGGTAATAAAGCATCTTCGGCCGCATAGCCCACCCCGATACGCGGACTGCTGACAATGGATGCAGCCTCTGTTTTAAAATTATCTTCTGCCAGGTAGATGGTGTTTTTTAGTAAAGAAGTGCCGCTGTGGCGGGTATGTAAACCCAATGCACGGCTTACATTGCCGGGGCCGCGGCCAATACTGTAATCGGCTACTTTTTTATGCATACGCTGTTGCATTATTGAAATGCCGGTTACCGGCTCTATACCTCTTATAAGAATGGCATGTGGTATGTTTTTATGGTTGGTTACCACATTAAATAAATGATGAATACCGTAACAGAGATACACATAAGCAACGCCCCCTTTGGCAAACATTACCTCGGTGCGGTTGGTACGGCGGTTGTTATAGGCATGGCTGGCTTTATCAGTAATGCCGTTATAAGCTTCTGTTTCAACAATACGCCCAATAGTGGTGCCTTCTGCAAAGCGGGTTACCAGTAATTTGCCAAGTAACTGCTGCGCGGCTGCCACCACATTTTCCTGCAGGTAAAAGGATGCTGATATTTTTTTCATAAAAAAAGCGGGGAGTGACCTAAAGTGATAAATTTACGCACTTAAAAAAAAGCATTTGCTAAAAGATATTGTTTTAGCCATACAGGCTTATTTTAAAGCCCACCGCTTTATAAGCAAGCACCGTCTCTGGAAGTGGATTATTTTACCGGGGATTGTGTATATGCTGCTGTTCATACTAAGTATGTATTTTTTTGGCAAAAGTGCTACCGCTGTAATTGAGTATTTAACGGTTGCCACCGGCCTCAGCGATTGGCTGCATAAAATTGAAAGCGGTTTGCTGGGTTTTTTATTTGCATTGGGGGGCATTATGGTATGGCTGCTGCTGATGCTGTTTTATTTTTCATTGTTTAAATATGTATGGCTGATTGTAGGCTCGCCCATATTTGCCTACCTGAGTGAAAAGACAGAAAGTATTTTAGAAAACAAAGAGTTTCCGTTTAGCTGGCAACAGTTATGGAAGGATATGCTAAGGGGTATAAAGCTGGCTGTTAGAAATTCTTTGTGGCAAACTGTTTATACCATTTCTATTTTAATACTTTCTTTTATCCCCGTAGCCGGTTGGGTGGCTCCGGTAATATCGTTGTTTGTTGAGTGCTATTATTATGGGTTCTCTATGTTAGATTATAGTTGCGAGCGCCACCAGCTTACCCCTTCTCAAAGCATTGCTTTTGTGGGCAAGCGGAAAGGGCTTGCAATTGGCAATGGGCTGGTATTTTATCTTTTACATTTGCTGCCTGTAATTGGTTGGATATTTGCGCCGGCTTATGCAGTGGTGGCGGCCACCATTAGCATACACTATCAGGAAAAAGAGTTGTAGCTATTATTGCAATACATATGGCTTTGCAGTTGTTTTTACATTGTTTACCTGGTAAGCAGCCACACTGCGTATGGTATATCTTTTACCACAAGCTTTACACTCACTATTGCTGTATACATAATTGGTAAAGTAGTAGGTTTTATGAATGCCGGGTACTTCCACCCTCCATTCTTTTGATATTTCCAATGTAAATCTGAAGCCAGAAGGACTGAGGTCGTTTTGGGGGATATCAAAAATAAACGGAATGCTATCGCGTCTTATAGTAAAGTTGCTACCGGGTTCATAGCCTATCATATAAATAGTATCTGCATCTTTTTTAGCAATAGAACCGGTACTTATTACCACATTCTCATCGCCCCCGCATATTGCTTTACAGCAGGCGCTTACTAATACTACCAGTACCGGTAAAATAATCAACCAGTTTTTATTAGAATACAGTGGCATAACAATTACAGTTTCAATTTCTTTTTTTTGACAACAGATTGCGGTTTTCTGTTGCAGTAGTTATCCACAAAAAAATCAGTAAGCAGGTAACTATGAAGGCTTTGTGGTAACAGTAGTTTTCCTATAGTAAATACGGGCTTGTTTTAAAGAGAGTTTGGCATAACAATGGCAAATTTAAATCTATTCTAAAGTTAGTACCTATGAAAAAAACCATTGCTCTGAACATGTTGTTGCTGGCTGTTTGTTACTTATTGCTACTAGTAATAGCCCATGCTTAGCCAACCGTCAGCCTTGGTGAAACCACAAAAAAAGGGATGCCGAGGCATCCCTTTACTGTAAGTCAGATTTGGTTATCGTATACTTCCGCTGAAATGAAGGGTGGAAGGTATCATATCAAACACTTCTTCATCCTCATTCAGCTCTATATTCAGTAAATAATCTTCATTGTTTTTTAAAACCACTTTATCACGGGTATATTTTCTGTATCCATCTTTTTCAAAAGTAAATTTATAGGTGCCGGGCTTCAAGTCGGCCAGAGAGAAGTTACCACTGGCATCACTTAAAACCACTTTCTCTTTTTTAGTAGTATTATAGGCTGTTACAATAACATCTTTAAGGGGCTTGCCGGTTTCTGCGTGGGTAATATTACCGGTCATGTCTGGTTCTGTTTTGTTTTTCTTTTCGCCATTATTATCGTTATTGGCAAAAGATGCTGCAACGCAAAAAAACAAAGAAGCAGTTACTAATAAGAGTTTTCTTTTCATACAAAGATAGTTTGCCGGTTACCAATTTCTCTCCTCACCACAAACGTTTGCGGTTTAAAGTTATGGCTTTTTAAATGGTTCAGCAGCGGTTTGTAAAAAATCTTTCCAAATTTCTTTTAGCACATCAGCAGCGGGTTTTATTTCTTTAACCAACGCAGCCACCTGCCCAATCTCCAGTTCTCCTTCGTCCATATTTCCTTCAAACATACCCTTTTTAGCACGGGCCCGCCCAAGCAGTTGTTGCAGCTCTTCCGGGCTGGCGCCCCGGCTTTCTGCCTCTTGTACCTGTTGAAAGAATTTGTTTTTCAATAATCTTACAGGTACTAATTTTTTTAAACTTAACTGCGTATCTCCCTCCTTACTGCTAACCACCATTTGCTTAAAGTTATCATGAGACGAAGCCTCGGTAGTAGCCACAAAACGGGTTCCTATTTGTCCGCCTTCGGCTCCCAAACTCATAACGGCAAATAATTGTCTGCCGGTGGCAACACCGCCGGCAGCTATAACCGGTATTGTAACTGCCTGGCATACGGCCGGTATTAAAACAAGGGTGGTGGTTTCTTCCCGCCCATTGTGGCCGCCTGCTTCAAAGCCTTCGGCCACCACGGCATCGCAACCGGCATCTTCTGCTTTTTTTGCAAAACTGCTGCTGCTAACCACGTGCACTACTTTACAACCCGCGGCCTGTAGGGTTTGTGTATATGTTTTGGGGTTGCCGGCCGATGTAAAAACGATAGGCACCTGTTCTTCAATAATGGTTTTAATATGTGCCTCAATATCGGCATACAGCAATGGCAGGTTAACGGCAAAGGGTTTATTGCTGGCGGCTTTGTATTTAGCAATATGCTCTTTTAAAACCTGCGGGTACATGCTGCCGGCCCCCAGCATGCCCAGGCCCCCGGCATTGCTTACGGCACTGGCAAGGCGCCAGCCGCTGGCCCAAATCATACCGGCTTGTATAATTGGATAATCTATGTTAAATAATTGGGTAACCCGGTTGGTAAATGGCTGCATAAAATTTATTTCTGCTTTAAATATAGCAAGCATTGGCAGATGTGGCTTGCAAAAACCAAGAAGTATTTTTTTGAAACCAGCAGTGGTTTTTCATAGCGGCATCCTTGCGTCGCACACTTGTGCGGAAGTATGTCCATAGTCAATTGAGTATAGACCATTAACCTGCTTTTGTACAAGTGTGCGACGCAACGGCTGCTTAACCGGAGTTACTATTGCTGGTTGCCAAAAAAAGAGCGGCCACATTTTGTGGCCGCTCTTTTTAATGATATGTTTTACTGTTATTCTTCTTCTGGCATAATGCGTTTTAATTTTACTGTTTGCACCGGTGCCACAATTAACGGAAACTTTTCTACGGTAACATTAGAGGGGTCTAAACCAAAGCCACGTTCTTCAGAAAGACTTAATTCTTTCAGCCAGAAATGCAGCTTCATAATGATGCGTTCAAAGAAAGGCAATTCATTATCCTGGCTCAGGTATTTTTCCATTACAATAAACTGAAAATCGCCCACCACATTGTTGCGCTCCAAACTTTCGTAACGGCTGGTAATATTCACTTCTTTGTTATTTACCAGTTCTTCCACCACTTTGCGGAACATAAGGTTTATTTTTTGCTCAATTCTAAAACCCAGCCTGAACTCTACACGAATGATGTCATTTGGAATGATATGCTCTACCACATACTCACAGGTATAGGGGTCGTCCAGCGTATCTACATGCACAAACCAGTAAATATCGGCCCGCTTTGGTTTTTTATTGAGTATAGAGTAAATGATTTTATGCTCAATTTCTTTCGGGTTGTTAGCACTGCTCATATACACCAGATGGGTGGCATGCTTGGGTACGGTTTTATCGTTACTCAGTTCCTGTATCTGCGGTATATAATGTTCTAACCGCACAAACTCAACATAACGGTTTTTAATTTTACGGCTGCGAAACCATATATACATTACTGCAAATAAACAACCGCCCACAATTAAAGCTACATAACCCCCATGCGGAAACTTCTCTAAGTTGGCAAACATAAAGCTGAATTCTATAGAGAGGTATACCAGCAGGTACAGATATATAAGTACCGGTAAGGTGCGTTTGGTTATAAGATAATTGGCAAACAATATTGAGGTTGCAATCATACACAGCGTAATGGCCAAGCCATATGCGGCCTCCATATTAGACGACTCACGGAAGTACAATACAATGCCAATACAACCAATAAACAAAAGAGTATTAATGCCAGGTATATAAGATTGTCCTCTTTCTTCTGTGGGATAGTTAATTTTCATTTTGGGCCACAGGTTTAACCGCATGGCCTCGCTTATTAAAGTAAATGAGCCGCTTATTAACGCCTGGCTGGCAATAATGGCTGCTGTGGTGGCAATTAAAATGCCGGGTATAATAAACCAATCGGGCATTATACGGAAGAAAGGATTAAAACCGCCCGCAATCATTTCTGTGGTAATTACATCGTTTTTATGTTCAGACAACATCCAGGCGCCCTGCCCCAGATAGTTAATGATGAGTGCTGTTTTTACAAAGATCCAAGAGTAGCGGATGTTGGCGCGGCCGCAGTGGCCTAAATCGCTGTACAATGCTTCTGCCCCGGTGGTACACAAAAACACGGCGCCCAAAATCCAGAAGCCTTTGGGGTAGTTACTCAGCAGGTCGTATGCATAATACGGGTTAAATGCTTTAAAAATGCTTGCATCATCTGCAATATGAACAATGCCTAAGGTAGCCAGCATTAAAAACCATATTAGCATTACTGGTCCAAAAAGTTTACCAATAGAGGCTGTACCAAACTGCTGCAGAAAAAATAAAATGGCTAAAATAACCACCACAATAATTACAATGGTTTTGGTTTCTATGATACCAATATTGGGTATGTTTCTTAAACCTTCTACGGCAGATGTTACAGAAATGGGCGGTGTAATCATACCATCGGCTAAAAGAGCCGCCCCACCAATCATAGCGGGTATTACCAACCACTTTTTTTGGCGTCGTACCAGCGCAAACAAAGAGAAGATACCACCCTCACCGCGGTTATCTGCTTTAAGTGTTAAAATAACATACTTAAGTGTGGTTTGCAGGGTCAGCGTCCAGATAATGCAGGAAAGCCCCCCAAGGATTAATTGCTCAGTAACGGTTTTGTCTTTTGCAATGGCGTTTAAAACATATAGTGGTGAGGTACCAATATCGCCATAAATAATTCCTAAAGCAACCAGTAAACCTGCTGCGGTTACTTTGCTGATGTTTAAGTGTTTGCCCACGTTAGGAGAAAGTTAGTAATAAAATGTTGTCAAAGGGATTCTGCTGTTTCATTTAAAATAGATGCTTCGGTTATTATAGCAACCGCTTCACTATTTTTTTGAAACGGAAAACAAGACTTCCTGAGTTCCTGGCGCAGCACCTGAAAGAGTTGATTTACTTAGGGGGTTGCGTTTAAGAGGTTCAGATTGTTTTAACAAAAACTCCAGAACAACGTATTAAATTGTGTGTTACAATGCTGCAACACGGCACAAAGGTATACGGAAAAATAATTTGTCAAATTTTTTGTGTACGGGACTCTTAAAAATCATCAGTTCTTGGTAATGCCGGTAAAGAGTTTTTATAAAACTGGCAAATCTTTTGAACGGGTATAACCGTTCCTGCAGAAAGGCAGCAACTTATTTGGCGCTTTACCCGTAATTTTAAATAGAAATTTATTTACCACCTATGAGCAGGAAATTTTGCTGGCTAACGTTTGCTTTGGTTTGTTGTTTGGGTGCTGCCCGGGCCCAGGCACCCCGTATTTTTTATACAGAGCCGGATAAAGACGACAGCCGCCGCACCAGTTTTGAAATTATTGGCAAACTGAATAACCAGTTTTTTATTTATAAAGCCAACCGTGGTGAAGATGCTATTGGCATTTACGATGCGGAAATGAAACTGAAAGAAAAGGTGGCGCTGGATTTTACCCCCGACCAGCAAATGATTAACACCGATTTTGTGGCCTACCCCAATTTCTTTTACATGTTTTACCAATATGAAAAAAGAAACGTGGTGCATTGTATGGCTGTTAAGTTTGATGCCAACGGCAAAAAACTAACCGACCCCGTTGAACTGGATACCACCCACATTGGTTTTGCCAACAACAATAAAATTTATACCATGGTAAACAGCGATGATAAGCAACGCATCATGCTGTTTAAAATTAATAGCCGCCGCCAGGATAATTTTGTTTTTACCACCCTGCTTTTTGATAACCAGTTAATGCTGCTGCGTAAAGACCGTATGGGTATGGCAATGGAAGAACGGAACGATTTCTTTTCAGATTTTTTGTTAACCAACGAAGGGGATCTGGTGTTTTCAAAATTCATAAAATCGGGGGGCACAGATTATATTAATAAAGCCTACATGGTAATTAAGTATCCCGAAAAATCGCAGTTTGAGATAACCGATATTGGCTTTGGAGAACGTATTATTGACGATATAAAACTGAAAGCAGATAATAATAACAAACGCATTCTCTTTAATGCTTTTTATTACAAGCAGCGCCGTGGAAATATAGAAGGCTTATACAGTGTGGTGTGGGATAAAAATACCAATACCCGGTTTAAGGAAACGGTATTAAAATTTAGCGATGACCTAAGGGCCAGTGCCCGCCATTCAGATGCCTCTTTAAGAATGGCTTTTGATGATTACTATATTAAAAACATTATAGCCCGTAAAGACGGAGGCTTTTTGCTGGTAAGCGAAACAGAATATGTATCCACACGCGGGGGGCATATTAACCGTTGGGATATGATGGGGTATGGATGGGGTAACCCCTGGGCAAACCCCTATAGCAGTTGGTATTGGTCGCCGGCCTTCAGCCCATATGGCACCCCCTGGAACCGCTGGAACAGCTCACCCATTAACCGTTACCATGCAGAAAACGTAATGATTTTGTCTTTTGATAAAGACGGAAAAATGGAATGGAACAATATTATACCTAAAACCCAGTATGATGATGAAACGGACAATATGGTGTCTTTTGCCATAATGAATACCGGCGATGCTATTCATTTTCTTTTTAACTTGCTGGAGCGCCGCAACCTGATGCTGAACGATCATACACTTTCCGGCGATGGAAAGGTGACCCGTAATCCCACATTGAAAAATTTAGATAAAGGCTACGAGTTTATGCCACGCTATGGAAAACAGGTGGCCGCCCGGCAAATGATTGTGCCGTGTGTATATCGCAACTATCTTTGTTTTGCACGAGTAGATTTTTAAATCCATTTTCTATAACCAACTAACCGTGATAGGTATCTTTAAACAAAAAAGCCAGGGTAATGCTTTTGTATTACTCATTTACGCTTTAATTATTAAGTTTCCCATCTTCCTGCATCCAGTGGCACTCACGCCTAACGATGGGGATAATTACATTTATAATATTATAGTTGGTTTTATAAAATCTATTAGTGGCAACAGCGCCATTGTTTTTTCAATACTGGCTTTTATACTACTATTTACACAAGCCACGCTTTTAAACCGCATCAGCAATAATTTAAAGCTTTTACCCAAAACCAACTTTTTGGTGGGCATGAGTTACCTGCTTATTACTTCTTTTGTAAAAGAATGGAACCTGTTTTCTGCGCCACTGCTGGTAAACTCTGTGCTGATTTTAATTTGGTACCGCACCACTTTTTTATACAATCACCACCACCCCAAAACGGCTATTTTTAATATTAGTTTGTTAACCGGTGTGCTGCCCCTTATTTACAGCCCGGCATTGGTGTTTATTGTATTTATAGTGCTGGCCCTCTTGCTAACCCGCCCATTTAAAATAACTGAGTGGCTGGTGGCCTTATTGGGTTTTACAGCCCCTTATTATTTTTTGTTTATTGTACTATACATGGCCAATAAATGGAGCCTCAGCAAAATACTACCTGTTATTTCTTTTCACCTGCCAAAGCTACCTTCATCGTTATGGGTTACCGGCGGCATATTTTGCCTGGTGGTGCCTTTTTTAATTGGCGGTTTTTATGTGCAGGATAACCTGAATAAAATGCTGATACAGGTACGCAAAAGCTGGAGCCTTTTACTGGTACTGCTGATAGCTTCTGTATTAATTATACTGGCCAACCCCGGCAATAATTATTTACATTGGCTGCCCGTGGTGGTGTCTCTGGCCGCATTTCATGCCGCGGCTTATTATTACCCGGCCGGCCGCTGGTTTGCCTCGCTGCTGCACTGGGCTATTTTTGCCTTTGTAATTATGCTGCAATATTATAATGTGTCTTTATAGTATTGGGTAGCCAGCTACAGTAATACCATCAACATTGTTGCGTCGCACACTTGTACTATAAAATGTGCATGGGCAATTGTAAATGATCCATCATAATACCATTCTCTATAAACCACAGACCATTAAACTTGCTACCGCACAAGTGTGCGACGCAAGCAATGCTGCCCGCGGCGCTACTGCTGGCTACCAAAAAAATAATTTGTGAATAAACTGGCTTAAATATCCTGCCCCGGTTTTGCGGCAATGGGCTATCTTTGGCCTCTCAAAAAAACAGCAAGTATCATGAAATTTGGTGTGGTGGTTTTTCCCGGCTCTAATTGCGACCGCGATATGCAGGAAGCCCTGCAAAACGATTTAAAGCAGGAAGTGGTAATGCTTTGGCATAAAGACAAAGATTTAAGCCAGTTTACCACCAACGATTGCATTATTTTACCCGGCGGTTTTAGTTATGGAGACTACCTGCGCTGTGGCGCCATTGCCCGTTTTAGCCCCATGATGCAGAGTGTGATTGACTTTGCAAATAATGGTGGTAAAGTATTGGGTGTTTGCAACGGATTTCAGATTTTATGCGAAAGTCATTTGCTGCCCGGCGTTTTGCTGCGCAATGCCAACCAGCAATTTATTTGTAAAAATGTGTACCTGAAAGGTGTGGGTACCGATAAGGCATTGAAAATACCAATTGCACACGGAGAGGGAAGGTATTTTGCAGATGAGGCCACACTAAACGAACTGGAAGCTAATAACCAGGTTATATATCGCTACTGCGATGAAAAAGGATTAATAACTGCGGCCGCCAACCCCAATGGCGCCATTCGTAATATTGCCGGTATCTGTAATAAAAACCGCAATGTATTTGGCATGATGCCTCACCCGGAAAGAGCTTGTACCAGCGCCTTAGGCAATACAGATGGGCGCATCATTCTTAAAGCGTTATTGATGCAGCAGCAGGCAGCACTTGTGTAATAAGTGGCCTAATTTTACCATATTATTAAGATAGATTGGAGCAATTTTGTGGCCTGCTAATGCGTAAGTAAATACAAAAAATAGGCGACTATGAAATTTTTTTACACCTTGTTATTATTAGTTGGGTTTACCAGTATTGCTTTTGCCCAGAGTGAGAAGCAGGTAAAGTGGACTTTTACTTCAAAAAAGATAGCCGATAAGGTTTATGAAATACGTATGAAGGCCGATATTAATGGCGACTTTCATTTGTATGCGCAGAACGCCGGCGTTGAAGGCCCTGTACCCACTGCTTTTAAATTTGTAAACAACCCCCTCAGTTCTTTAGATGGTAAGGTAAAAGAAGTGGGAAAACTGATAAAAAAGAAAGAAGAAGTATGGGGCGGTAATGTAAATTATTACCAGGGCAGTGTTGAGTTTGTGCAGGTGGTAAAGCTAAAAGGTAATATTAAAACCACGGTTGCAGGCTCTGTGGAGTTTATGGTGTGTAACGATAATAAATGTTTGCCCCCATCTGAAGTGCCTTTTAAAATAGCGGTGGGTGGTTAGTCGCCCGGCCGACTGTATGCAACAATATTAAACGGGTTCTTTGCAGAAACCCGTTTTGTTTTTAAAAGCTTTGATTGATGAAGAAAATTTTACTCTCCGTTGTTTTTGCATTTTTGTTGCTTTTTGTAAATGCACAAGACAGTGCCGTGCAGCATGTGCAATGGCAGTACAGTGTGGTTAAAAAAGACGCTGCCAATTATCAATTGATATTTACAGCTACAATAGAAAAAGGCTGGCGCCTGTTTTCTGTAACCATGAAGGATGATGAACCGAATACAAGAATAATACTGGATTCTTTACCGGCTGCATTTGTTACTGTAAATGCCATTACAGAAGCCCCAACACCGGTTGCTGCAAAAGAACCCCTGCTGGATAATGCCACCGTAAAATATTTTGAAGAAACAGCCACTATTGAATGGGCAGTTACCATTAATAAACAACAACCGGTTACCGGTACTATTAATTATCTGGTGTATAAAGGCAATGAATTTGCCGGGCCAGAAGCTGTGCCTTTCAGATTTGTGTTTGATAAGGCAGGTGCGTTAAGCAGTGCTAAGGGCGGGCTGCAGGAAGCCAGTACCGGCTTTGATTTAAAACGAAATGCCATTGATTTAAAAAATCCGGTAAACAATTGCGGCGGTACCGGCGGTGAAGACAGTGCCAATAAAAGTTTATGGACCATTTTTGTTTTGGGCTTTTTAGGTGGTTTAGTGGGTTTAATAATGCCCTGCACCTTTCCCATGATACCGCTAACGGTTTCTTTTTTTACCAAGCGGGCTGCTACTAAAAAACAAGGTATTACCAATGCGTTTCTCTATGGCTTTTTTATTTTTTTAATTTATGTGCTGCTGAGTGTGCCGTTTTATTTTTTAGATGCCGGCAATTCAGATGTGCTGAATAATATTTCTACCAATGCGTGGTTAAATATTGTGTTTGCTCTTATCTTTCTGGTGTTTGCCATTTCTTTTTTTGGTGCTTTTGAAATTACATTGCCCAGCCGCTTTACTAATAATGTAGATGCAAAGTCTAATGTGGGTAGCGTGGGGGGTATCTTTTTTATGGCGCTTACGCTGGCCATTGTTTCTTTCTCCTGCACCGGACCCATTTTGGGTTCTCTGCTGGTGGGTGCTTTAAACCAGGATGGAGGCGCTTTGCAATTAACTATGGCTATGGCTGGTTTTGGTTTGGCACTGGGTTTACCTTTTGCATTGTTTGCGCTTTTTCCAAACTGGCTGAGTAATTTGCCAAAAAGCGGTAGCTGGATGAATACGGTGAAGATTGTTTTTGGTTTTGTAGAGCTGGCACTTGCTTTAAAATATTTATCCAATGCAGACCTGGTAGAACATTGGGGTTTATTAAAACGTGAAGTGTTTATTGGCATCTGGTTATTAATAAGCCTGGCCACTTCTTTATACCTCTTTGGTATTTTAAAATTTTCGTACGATCCGCCACCGGCTAAACTAAGTGCCGGCCGTAAAATTTTTGCCGGTTTGTTTTTACTGCTGGCTATTTACCTGGCGCCGGGTTTAACCAATACCAAATATGCAAATTTGAAATTAATGAGTGGCTTACTTCCGCCTTTGACATATAGTGTTTATCATGGAAGTGATGAGGAAAAAGGTTTAGAAGCTCAAGTTGTAAATGATTATGAAGCTGCGTTGGCGCTGGCAAAAAAAGAAAACAAACCGATTTTAATAGACTTTACTGGATGGGGCTGTACAAATTGTCGGAGAATGGAAGAAAACGTTTGGCCCAACCCGCAAATAAAAAAGCTGATTAAAGAAAATTACATCTTAGTATCACTGTATGTAGACGACCGGAAAAAATTATTACCCACCGAGCAGTTTATTTACACCTTGCCCGATGGTTCTAAAAAAGAAATTAAAACGGTTGGTAATAAATTTTCCACCCTGCAGTCGGTTAACTTCAGTAATGCCTCGCAGCCATTGTATGTGGCCATTACTGCCAACGAAAAATTATTAACCCTGCCGGTGGGGTATACGCCAAACGTTAATGAGTACGCTGCGTGGCTGCAATGCGGTATAGATGCGTTTAATAAAATAAAATAAGGTTGCCGGCATTGGTAACTCCGGTTGAGCAGCCGTTGCGTCGCACACTTCGGCTATGGTAAAAGGTTTGGGGCATAAGGTTTAAGTTCTTACACCCTCTGCCTTATGGCTTATGTCTTTTTCTTCAGTACAAATGTGCGACGCAACAATGCTGAGTAAAGAACCTATTGCTGGTAACAAAATAAAAAACCCCGCCAAAGCGGGGCCTTTATTTTTAGTGCTGCAGTTCTAATCTTTCTTTAAGCCAATAACTGGCAATTGCTTGTCACGTATCAGTTGGTTTAGTTGTGGCAGATCTGTATTTAATACGGTTTTAAACTTATTAATCTCCGCATCTATCTTACTGCTGATGTCGGCATACACTTCCTTTACCTGTTTGCTGGGTGCTCCGTTACCAGAAAAAGCATTGTCGTACACATTACTCAGCTTATCGTTTAAACGGATGGGGTAGTTTAACACATCTTGTCCGCTCTTTGCTTTGGTTTGGTGCAATGCTTCTTCAACAGCCGTAATCTTTTTATGAATAGCATCAGCCTGATCTTTTATTTCTTTAGGACAATCTTTACCCAGCCGGCCAGTGTATTCATTCATCTGGCTGCGCAGGTCTTTAATGCTTTTTAGTGTTTTAATAGTTTCTGAAAATTTATCGCGGGCCGTTAACAAAAAGCTCAATTGTTCTTCATACTCCTGTTGGTTTACTTTATAGTTAGGGTCTGCAATAATGGTAAACGCAATTTCTGCAGAATCTTTACCAGTTTTAAAACGTGCATAATAAGTGCCGGGTATTGCTTTAGGGCCGTTTACATTTCCATTCCATACAATCATACCTTCTGGTATGCGTTCGGCATCGGGGTAATTCATATTCCACACAAACTGATTAAGACCGCTGTTAACATCTATTTTATTGTCTTTACTGTCTGTAGCAAAGGTTTTAATAACGCTGTGGTTTTTATCCAGTACAGTTACAGTAAGTTTGGTAGAGTCGTTTACTTCTTTCAGATAGAAAGGGATGGCCACTCCGTTGGGTGGGTTCATACCCACATTACGCATGGCTTGTCCGCCACGGCCAAAGAAACCACCCATGCCCTGCATACGGTAAGCCGGTGCCGGCTGAAACACATGCAGGCTGTTATTGGCAACAGTACTGTTTAGTTGCTGCACCACACTTAAATCATCCAGTATATAAATGCTGCGACCCTGGGTACCCACAATTAAATCGTTGTTTTTTATATGCAGATCGGTAATAGGCACAACTGGTAAATTTAACTGAAAGGGTTTCCAGTTAGCACCATCATCGTAACTGATGTACATGCCATACTCAGTACCTGCGTACAATAAGCCGGGGCGTTTTTTATCGGCACGCAGGGCACGGGTAAAATGCATGCGGTTAATGCCATTGTCTATACGCTTCCATGTTTTACCATAGTCTTCTGTTTTATACAGGTATGGGGTGTTATCATCTAACTTATAGCGGGTGCCTGCAAAATAAGCGGCTCCTTTTTTAAACGGATCTGCTTCCACACAATTCCACATAATGAATTTAGGAGCATCTTTAGGAGTTACATTCTCCCAGTTTTTACCACCGTCTTTACTTACGTGTATCAACCCGTCATCGCTGCCCGACCAGAGCAGATCTTTTTCATACTCACTTTCTGCAGCAGTAAAAATGGTACAGTAATATTCAACGCCTGTATTGTCTTTGGTAATAGGTCCGCCGCTGGGTCCTTGTTTGTTTTTATCGTTTGTGGTAAGGTCTGGGCTGATCATTTCCCAGCTGCGGCCTTCATTTTCTGAAACAAATAAATGATTGCCGGCAGCATATAAACGTTTGGGGTTGTGCGGAGAAAAGAAGATAGGATAGTTCCATTGAAAGCGGTAACGCTGCACATCGGCACCGGCGCCAATACCATCATCGGGCCACACATTTATCATTTTAAATTCATTGGTCTTATGGTCTAGTCTTGCCAGCAAACCCATGTAGCTGCCTCCGTAAGTAATATCCGGGTTCAGCGGATCGGCCACCACAAAACCACTTTCACCCCCTGCTGCATTTTCAAAATCATCAGCGGTAATGGCGGGGCCATAAGTACGGCTGCGAATGCGAAATGCACTGTTATCCTGTTGTCCGCCCAATATGCGGTATGGAAAAGCATTGTCTGTACTTAAGCGATACACCTGCACGGTGGGTTGGTTTAAATAAGTGCTCCAGCTATTACCACCATCATAACTTACCTGCGCACCGCCATCGTCTGCCACAATCATTCGGTTGCCATCTTCCGGGTCTATCCATAAATCATGATGATCTCCGTGTGGGGTATTTACACTTTTAAAATTGCGGCCGCCATCGGTGCTGAACATAAAGTTTACGTTGGGGCAATACACTTTGTTTTCATTTTTGGGGTCTACAAATACTTTAGAGTAGTACCATGCCCGCTGGCGTATATTGTTATCGCCGCTGGTTAAGGTCCATGTTTCGCCGGCATCGTTGCTGGCAAATAAACCGCCGTTGGCATTTTCTATAATGGCATATACTTTATCGGTATTAGAAGGAGCAACCGCCACACCCACAATACCCCAGGTGCCGCGGGGCAGTCCTTTTTTACCAGTAATATTTACCCATGTTTCGCCCCCATCAACACTCTTCCATAAACCGCTGCCATCGCCACCACTTTCCATGCTATGCGGTGTTCTTATAACCCGCCAGGTGCCGGCATATAAAACAGCGGGGTTGCCAGGCTCCATCACTAAATCACTGGCGCCGGTTTGATTGTTTACATATAAAACTTTCTTCCAGGTTTTGCCACCATCGGTTGTTTTAAAAACACCGCGTTCTTCATTGGGGCCAAATAAATGACCCATTGCTGCTACCCAAACCACATCCGGGTTTTTGGGGTGGATGATGATGCGGATAATATGACGGCTGTCTTTCAGACCAAGGTTGCGCCAGCTTTTGCCGGCATCATCGCTGCGCCAGATGCCACCCAGCCCTTCGCTCACATTGCCACGCATGGTATGTTCACCTTCGCCGGCATAAATAATACTTTCATCACTGGGGGCCAGTGCCACGGCACCAATGCTGCTGCCAAAGTATTTATCAGAAATATTATTCCAGTTGCTGCCACCATCGCTGGTCTTCCAAACACCGCCACCGGTGGCACCAAAAAAGAAGGTGGTTTTGCTTTTGGTACTGCCGGTTACAGCAGCACTGCGTCCACCCCTGAACGGGCCAATTAAACGGTATTTTACTTTAGCAAGAATGGCATCGCTGTTATCTGCAACAGCGGCAGCAGGTGCTGCATTTTTTTTCTGGCCATTAACCAGTATCGCCGGCGTAAGAGCCAGCAAAAGCAATAGTTTTCTCATAAACGTTTTGTTAGTAAATGAAAATTACAAACAAAGGCTCATTTATAAGAGATGTTTTTATGAGTGGTGCCAGCCTTAGTAAATAGCCGGGCAGCCGTTGCGTCGCACACATCAGCCCCATATTGTTAATTTTAGATTTGAAATTTAACATCAGTAATATCAAAACAAAAATGTTGAAGTGTGCGACGCAACCATGCTGAAGTGGGGGCTACTGCTGGT
>JANRMC010000008.1:0-42264 GCA_033761915.1 Flavihumibacter sp. | reverse complement strand
ATTTATACTGCCGACCCGGAGAAAGACCCCACTGCTACCAAATACAATACCATAACTTATAAAGATTGTATTGGCAAAAATCTGAAAGTGATGGACATGACAGCCTTTACACTTTGTATGGAAAACAATTTACCCATTATTGTGTTTGATATGAATAAGCCAGGCAACCTGATGAAGGTGGTAAACGGAGAAGAAGTAGGCACCTTAGTACAATAACACCCGCAAAAAAATAGTAAAAGCATTCTCCAACCAGAGAATGCTTTTTTATTTCTGTAAAAACATACAACTTTGCATTGTTATAATACCAGCGGCAGTAACACAGCGCAGCATCGTTGCGTCGCAATCACTTCTACGGTAGTTCTGCAATCAACCTTTTTTTAAACAACAGTAAAACGTATGAACACAATTGCCGACATCCGGAAAGACTACCGGTTAAAAACATTATCAGAAGAAGAGGTACAGCCCAACCCCTTTGCGCAGTTTGAGGTATGGTGGCAGGAAGCATTAGCAGCCCAGATAGAAGAAGTAAATGCCATGACACTTTCCACCGCCTCTGCCGATGGCGTACCCGCCGGCCGTATTGTATTATTAAAAGGGTACAATGAAAATGGCTTTGTATTTTTTACCAATTACCAAAGCTTTAAAGGCAACCACCTGGCAGAAAACCCAAGAGCCAGCCTTTTATTTTTTTGGAAAGAGTTAGAAAGACAGGTAAGAATAACCGGCATCAGCCAGCAACTTTCAGCCGCAGAAAATGATGCGTATTACAATAGCCGACCGGCTGGCAGCCGCATCGGCGCATGGGCCTCTCCGCAAAGCCAGGTAATAGATAACCGGCAATGGTTAGAAGCAAGGGTAGAGGCTATTACCAAAGAGTTTGAAGGAAAAAATATATCCCGGCCGCAACACTGGGGTGGTTATTGCGTAAAACCAGTAAGTATTGAGTTTTGGCAAGGTCGTTCCAGCCGCCTGCACGACCGTATACAATATACATTACAGCCTAACGGACTGTGGGCTATAGAACGCCTGGCTCCATAAAAAACAGGTAGGTAACGGCATTGCTGCTGTTACCTACCTGCAATAAATTGAAAGTAAATTAAATTACTTGGCGGCTTTTTTAGCAGTTTTCTTAGGTGCATTAGCAGGTCTGCTTTTGCCAAATGAACCTTTGAATATTTTTCCTTTTTTGGTTTTTTTATCACCTCTGCCCATAATTGAGTTTTTAAAAAATTAAAAAATAATGCTGCAAATATAAGTGCTGCGGGTTAAAACACCAGCCCCCGGAGCGCCACAAATCGGTCTTTTTCATAATAACTTGCAGCTTAATTGCAGTATGAGTAGTAAACTAAAGGATTTTTTAGATAGTAAAGTAGCTTTATACAACCAGCCCTCTTTTATAGCTAAAGACCCTGTTTGCATACCGCACCAGTTTACCCAACAGCAAGACATTGAAATAGCGGGTTTTTTTGCCGCCATATTTGCCTGGGGCAACCGCACTACCATTATTAATAAGGCCAAAGAGTTACTGCAAAGAATGGATAATGCCCCGTATGATTTTTGCCGCCATCATAAAGAAACTGATTTAAAAAATATGCTGGGCTTTAAACACCGCACGTTTAATGATACAGACCTGCTTTATTTTGTGCAGTTTTTGCAGCATCACTACAGTCAGAACAATAGTTTAGAAACAGCATTTGTAAAAAATTTTTCTGCAAAAGAAACTACTGTTGAAAAAGCACTGGCAGATTTTTATAATTATTTTTTTTCGTTGCCAGAAGTGCCCCTGCGCACCCGCAAGCATATTGCCAACCCGCTTACGCAGTCAAGCTGCAAACGTTTAAATATGTTTTTGCGCTGGATGGTACGCTCAGATAAAAATGGGGTAGACTTTGGCATATGGAAAAAAATAAAACCTGCCCAGTTAATATGCCCATTAGATGTGCATGTGGCAAGGGTGGCCCGTGGCTTACATTTATTGCAACGCACACAAACAGATTGGTTAGCAGCAACAGAGCTTACAACCTATCTTAAAACACTGGACCCGGCAGACCCGGTTAAATACGACTTTGCATTATTTGGTTTGGGTGTAATAGAAAATTATTAAAACATGCAGGCAACTGAAAGCGAAATTGCCGCGTTACAAAAATTTTGCAGAGAAGAGCTGCAAACAGAAATACCCGCAACAACTTATGATCTGTTGCTGGGGGCATTAGCCCAATACATTAACCAACTAATACAAAACAACTTTGAGCAATTGGTGCACTTGCTATACCGTATAGATGTTGATGAAAAGAAGCTGAAGACCGTTTTACAAAACAATAGCGGCCGCGATGCAGGCATGCTGATAGCTGAACTAATTATAAACCGGCAGTTGCAGAAAATACAAAGCAGAAACCGGTTTACAAACAATAATGATACAATACCCGAAGACGATAAGTGGTAAAATTTTGTAACAAGCTATAGCACAAAGCCCGGCACCGGTTGCGTCGCACACTTCTACAAAAGTAAGTCTATGGTCAATAATAAATGTTTTATAGCAATGCCATTAACTATTAACCACAGACCAATAAGCCGCTACTGTACACGTGTGCGACGCAACGGTGCTGAAGGAAGTTATTCTGCTGGTAACCTAATAAAAAACCCCGCAATAAAGCGGGGCTTTTTTTATTTAAACATCAGCTCTTTTACTTTTTCTTTGTCTTCTTTTTCTTTCTTTAAATCAAACATGGTTCCAAAAATTCTATCCCAGATAGTAGTGCTTACACCAAAGCCCTGATGCTCGTTTTTATAATGGTGCAGGTGATGGTTACGCCATAAAGGTTTCATCCATTTAAAAGGCGGGTTCCAGGCATGGATGGCGTAATGCATGGTGCCATACATTAAATAGCCTAATAAAAAACCCGGAAAAAACATAAAGGCCGCTTTGCCTGCCACTACATACATTATGGAAAATATAGCAGAGGCCAGTATAATACTGGGCACCGGTGGCATAAAGAGACGCTCTTTATCTCTTGGATAATGGTGATGGTTGCCATGCAGCACATATGCTATCTTTTGAATGCGCGGGTTATCGCTTACCCAATGAAAAATGAAGCGATGGAAAACATATTCAAACAGGGTCCAGAAAAACATGCCTCCTAAAAAGGTGGCCCCAATTCTGCTGAAAGAATATAAAAAGTTATTGCTGCTATAATATAGTAAGAAAGCAATAATGGGTATGTACATGCCCCAAATTACCAGAGGGTGTGTTTTGGTAAGCATTTCCAGATAATCGCTCTTAAATAAACGTGCCTGTCCTTTATTATTTATTTTTTCAAAATGCATAATGCCTCAATTTTGCAGTGCAAAGATAAAATGAATTTGCTAAAAAGATTTTTACTGTAATCATTTAACAAACGGGATAAAATCAATTTTGTTTAAAAGCAGATTAATTATAAGATTTTATAACTATGTATGCGTGCAGGTTATAAAAAAGTAAAGCCCCGATGTGGAAACACCGGGACTTTTGGTTAAGGCTCTGATTAGTAGCTATTTTGAATTTCTTGTTTGCTGACCCAAATTTAAACGGCTCTTTTAAATTCACCAATTTAGGGGCATACCACTTTGTGGGTATTTTTATGAGTTTTTGTAGAGTTCCTTCATTTCTGAACCAACAAAATCCATTAACTGCTTAATGTTATTGCCAGAAAACCCAAACTGTAAACCTGCATTGCTATAAAGCGCTGGCAATGTTTTAGTGCCACCCAGGCTCAATGCTTTCATATAATTATCTAGTGTTGTTTCTTTATCTGATTTGTATTGGCGCCATAATCCAATAGCCCCCAGTTGTGCAATGCCGTACTCTATATAATAAAACGGCACTTCAAACAAATGTAATTGCCGTTGCCAGCTGTATTTGCGGTAATTATCTAAATCAGAAAAATCGATAGCATTTGTAGCAAACTCATTTAAAATTTCCATCCAGCGTTGAGCTCTTTCCTCTTTTGTATGCATCGGGTTTTCATACACCCAATGCTGAAACTTATCAATAGTGGCTATCCATGGAAAAATTGTAATTACTCTTTCTAACTGGTGTTCTTTTGCCCGGCTCAGTTCTTCTTCGTTATTAAAAAATACATCCCAGTAATCCATACTAAATAATTCCATAGCCATGCTTGCCACTTCTGCAATTTCCATGGGGTATTCTTTAAAAGAACTCAATTCCAGCGGGTGTGCTAAAAAAGAATGCACTGCATGGCCACCTTCATGCACCATAGTGGTAACATCGCTCATTTGCCCGGCGGCGTTCATAAAAATAAAAGGGGCACCGCTTTCTGCCAGCGGACAGTTATAGCCGCCCGGCGCTTTTCCTTTGCGGCTTTCTAAATCAAAATGCCCCATTTGGCTCATTGTTCTAAGGCAATCAGCAAAAAAGGGTCGTACTTTTTGAAAGCAGGCTATACTTTTTTCTAAAAGCTCTTTACTGTTATTAAATGGGCGTAACGGGTTGGTGCCCTCTGGTTCAGCCTCAGTATCCCAAGGGCGCAGGTTGGTTAGCTGCAGCTTTTGTTTTTTACGTTGGTAAATTTCGTTTACCAAAGGCACCACATGTTGTTTAACCGCTTCATGAAACTGGTAGCAGTCTTCTTTGCTATAATCAAAACGCCCCAGTTCTTTAAATTTATAATCTCTGTAATTGGAGAAACCGGCATTTACTGCTACCTGGTGGCGTTTAGCCACCAGCTGTGTGTACAAGTCGTCTAAGGCTTCATTTTCTAAAAGGCGCCTTTCGTTTATTTTACGGTATACTTCTTCTCTTAAAGTACGGTTATGACTCTCTAAAAATTTAGCGGCTTGTTGCAGTGTATATTCTTTACCTTCTACGGTTACCGTCATTTTACCAGAGATAACACCAAACTGCTGTCCTAGTACGCTTAGTTCAGATAATAAGGGAATGTTTTCTTCTCTGAAAAGTTCAATACTTTTTTTAACACTGCGCAGGTAGGTAAAATATTTATCTGCATCTAACTGGCTGGTAAAAGGGCAATCAATTAATTTACGGTTTAGTGTATCTGCATAGGGTTGTATTTGTGGCTGTATTTGTGTTACAAAGAAAATAAAAGCTTCTTCAAGCGTTTTGTTTTCTGTATCACAGGTCATTTTAATCTGGCGCCAGCAAGCATCTTCACTGATGGCAGCCTCCAGTTCGCTGCTGTCTTTTAACCATTGCTCCAACGCTTCTTTGCTGGTTAAGGGGCGTTCTGCCAGTTCTTTAAAATAGGGTTCCAGTTCCTGCCAGGTGGTAATGATAAAAGAGGCCGGTAAATAATAACGGGGTAATTTTTCAATAGCGGCATTAGCCTGTATCATACAATAGGTTTTAAATAATACAAGCTACAAACTTCCGCTATAAAATTTACGGATGGTTGTAGCTTGCAGTAAAATATTAACAGCTTATTTCTTTTTTGCTGCGGCTTTCTTTTTAGGCGCTTCTTCTTCGCCAGCAGCGTCTTCTTTTTTAGCACGGGCAGCTTTTTTCTTTGGCGCCTCTTCAGCAGCAGCTTCAGCCACTTCTTCTTTTTTCTTAGCGGCTTTTGCTTTTGGTGCTGGCTTTGCCTCTTCTTTTGCTGGCTCTGCTACGGGTGTTTCAACCGCTTCTTCTTCGTACTCAGTTAATTTTATTTCTACATTATTTGCCTTTAACACACTAAACCATTTTACCATTTTCTTCATATCGCTGTTGTATACTCTTTCAAAATCCATATCGGGGTATACTTTTTCAAAATAGGCTTTTATGGCTTTGGCATCTTTCTCATCGGGCAGGTTACCGCCATTTTTTTCCATGGCGTTAAACACATCCACCAGATTTACATTTTCACGGATGGTGAAAATTTCTATGGTTTCAAGGTGTGAGAAGTTGTGTACGCGGCTGGACACAAAGCGGGTGCTTTTATCATCCAACGACTTTACAATGGCACCGTCTGACTTGCTGCTTAATAACTCATACAAACCGGGTAAACCGGTTACCGCAATAATTTTGTTGTATTCCATACAAATTGTACTTAGTTAAACTTTGGGGGTGCAAGATAAACCTAAAAACCAAAATGCACCAAAGCTGGCAATACTATTTATGGAAACAGCGGAATTGCTGCTACAGGTACTACCGCCGAAGTGTGCGACGCAAGGATGCCGGGCTTTATACGGGTGATGGTTACAAATTTATCAGGCTGTTGCTTCTAAGGCAGCTGGTTTTATGGCCGGCAGATCTGTACCGGGTGTTTCGGGCAAATCATCCTGATGCAGTTCTATACGCCGGGTAATGTCTTGCAGCGAACTGAGGCGCTGAACGGTGTATGGAATTGTATCGAGCCCGGAGACAAATTTGAGGATGTAGTAATAAATACCAATAAGGTCTCCGGCTAAAATGGCCACACTGTTTTGCTGGGTACTTATTAATAAAGAAATGCCTATTACCACCATTACTATAATTTCCATAGCACCAAAATTCCAGGCCTCGCGGTCTGATATTTTTATTTGCCACTTGCGCAGGTTATTATAGTGCTGGCGTATTAAGTGGGTATTGCCGGTGGTAATAATATCTACCTGTTTTTCCAACTCATCATTCTTTTGCTTGTTTAACAGCTTCATTTTTCTGCCATACAGAAAGCTGAGTACTGCTACGGGTACCAGCATTATCAAACAAATGCTTACCACAGCACTATCGTAAAAGAATAACAAAATGAGGGAACCAAATAAATTGTAAACGGCTTCAATTATATATACCAGGTCGTACTCTAAAAAATCTACAAATTCTCTGGCCAGCGTAGAGTGGGCACTTAGCTTAGAAACTTCGGCCTGCTTGTACCTGCGGCTAAGAAAACGTGTTACCAATGAGGTATAAATGGAAGAATAAGTTCTTGTATCATACATATGCCGCAGGGTGCCAATTACCAACCAAACAATATGTATAATGCTTAGTATTATTAAACCTTTGTAGCTGCCTTTAATAAGATCGTTGACTGCATTGCCTAAAAAGAAAGGGCGCATAAGTGTACCCAGCATTTCTAATGCAAAAAGTGTGTAAGTAAGAATTAATTTACTTCTGTGTTGTAATACCAGTCTTTTTAAAATATCAAACCTTGACATAGCCTTTCGTTTTCAAAACATTCAAAAAAATAGGGTTACTCAGCAACTTTTGGTTACTGTTTTTTTGAATTAATGGGTTTGTAAGACTGGGATTGTTACTGGCCGTTTAACACCCGTGCCTGTTTTTCTCGTTTTGTTACAGAGTTTTTTGTACTACCTGTAACCAGGCCACGGCATTTACGGCTTCCGCACCGGCATTCGAAAGGCTCCATATTCTCATCATCCAGCATAGATGCGTAATCGAGGGTTAGCTCTTCGCCTTTTTTTATATTTCTAAGGGCTATAACATTAAGCCCATCGTAGGCTGTATTGGGTTGGCAACTGTGGTTCTGAGGCGCCCATCCGGTGGGATCTTCATCCCACAGCAAAAATACTTCATTGCTTACAGGATATGCATATCGCCTGAAAATTTCTTTTTCCTCTTCGTTCCAATTAAGGTCTACATAGCGGCGGGTAACCAGGCGCTGAGAACGCTCTTCTCCCCTGAAAATCAACTCGCCAGAACGAATGATGCGGTTGGCATAAATGCCATAACCGGCTATAGAATTACCTTTTACGGTATAGTTTTTTTGTTTGCGGCGGTGGCGGGCAATACCCTCACTAATAATATGCTCTAAAAAACCGGCTTGCCCAATACCATCAAATTTTAATATAAAATCGGCCGAACCCTCATAGCCGTTGGTGTAAAAAACAGAGCAGGTAAAGTTTATTTCAAGAAAATAAACAGCGCCGTTATTATTTACCCTAAAATCAAGGCGGGCATAGCCCACCCCGTTAAAGCCTTTAAATATTCTTTCTGCAGCGGCTCTTAATTCTTTGTCTAAAGCAGGGTCTTCGCAGGGAAAATTACAATCCGGATGCAGTTCAGATGTTTTTAATGCATAGGTTTTAAAACTGCGCCCTTCCGGAAATTTATACTCAACCGGTTTAAACACCGTGCAGTTTCTTTCCTCTTCATTAGCGGCCACTAAAACAGTAAATTCGCGGCCGTCAATATATTCTTCTACCAATAAAGGACCGTATTCATCTAATATTTCTGCAATCTTACTTTTCAGTTCTTCTTTATTATATACCAAAGAGCGGTCATCCACTCCCAAACTATCGCCGGCTTTAGCTGGCTTAACAAAAAATGGGTATCTCAATTGCTTTTCTACAATATCTGCATCAGTTAACTTTTCCACCAGTACATATCCGGGTGTATTTACACCTTCACAAAAAGCCACATACTTCATTAATTCTTTAGTGGGGTCGTATAATTTGGCACTGGGGCCCGTGTGCGGCAGATCTAATAAATCAAAACTGTGTATTACGTCTATGGAGGGAACCTCCCATTCTAAATAACCTTCGCAAAGGTTTACAAAGCAGTCGTAATTTTTTTTCTTAAGTTCTTTAAGCTGGCGGTAGGTGGTAAGTTTATTTAAGAAAACGTGGTCTACAACATGCCCCGCTAAAAGCGGAGACAGGTTTCTGGGCGGATCATAATTTTTATAATCAACACCGGTGGTAGAATAGTCTGGTTGCAGTACACAAATCTTCATAAATAATAAACAGGCTCACTACTAATTAAACGTAGTAATGAAGTTAAAAGAATATGATTGAATAATAAATTTATAAATCTTTTTTATTGTAATTTTTTTGTGGTAACCAGCCGCAAATCGTTACTGAGCTGTGGTTGCGTCGCACACTGCATCGGTTCAATGCTATTGAACCGTTTTTAACGAGTGGCGTTGCCATGCATCCGTTACTATTTCAAGTATCAGGCTGGCAAAGCTTTTACCGGCATAACGTAAAATAGCACCAATAGAAGTATAATCCTCATCGTCACTTAAACCACATTGTGCATTTACTTCCAGCATATACAGCTTGCCGGTTTTACTATCCATTCTTATATCCAACCTTCCGTAGCCGGTGCCTTTAACAGCAATATAAGCCTGCAGGCTGATGGCTTGCAAATCTTTTACCAGGGCACTATCTGGCTGGTGGTACTCATAAAAATTACCATTACCGGGCATGGGTGTTTCCTGTTCATATATTTCCCACAACCGGTCAAACGATAAAAATTTTTCAGTTTCAGGTAATGAAGCATGAAAAATACGTTCTACCGGCGGGTACACAATACATTCATCGGGTTGCAGGTATGAGCCCACAATGAAGGTGGTAAATTCTGGTCCGCTTATAAATTGCTCGGCAAACAAACCTCCGGTGGTTAGTTGCCAACCGCGGTAGCCTTCATTCAGTTCTTTAATACGGGCCAGCAATTCATCGTCTGTATGCACTACATTTTTTACAGATACGCCCATGCTGCCACCGGAAATAGCGGGTTTAATAATAAGTGGTGCCCCCAGCTTTTCGCAAACACCTTCAATCTCTTTTTCATTACCATTTAAAACAGTCCATGCAGCATTGGCAACACCATGCGCATCAAAAGCCTGCTTCATGGGTATTTTAGAAGTGGTAATATCATAAAAGTAGGCAGAGGCTCCGGTATAAATTAATTGGTGTTTTTCCAGCTCGTGTATCACAGAAATGCCGGGGGTGCTGTTAATTTCATCGCCATCGCAAAGGTTTAATACCAGTGGGGTTAAACCGGCACTGCGCTCTTTAATAGAAGCAATTACTTCTTTAAAATTTTGAAGTGTTACAGGTTGCCAATGCCAGTGAGCATTTAATTGTTTAAATACCTGGGTGTATTCTTTCAGGCTTTGAGAGAAATCATAATAGTATTGCAGGTTGGGGTCTTCTGTTTCCAGATAAGGAACCAATACCCAAATCTTCAGCCGCGATAATGGTAGTGTAGAATCAGTCATCGTTTCGGGCTCACACTCTTTGCTGGTTGTTGCTGCGTGCATGCAGTTGGCTTTGTATAAAATGAGTTAGTTTATAAGTATGTATTTGTTCTTGTGTAAGATAGGCAGCACCTTTAATTTCGCCCAGGCAATTAATGCTGCCGCAGAGGCATTTAAAAGATTGTACCATATCCCATTCTGTAGAGGGATAGAAAAAAGTTAATTCATCACCTTCCTCCACATCCTGCAAGGCAATTAACTGGTAATTATGTGTATCAAAGAAAACATTGGGGCTGCAGCTATGATTAATAAATTGAAGAAATGTAGGCTCCAGGGTTATATGTGTATGAATGCCTACCTGAACGGTAAGATATGTGGGATAATTTTGGGTAAGCCCCGGATAAAAAGGAGCTACCACTTCACCCGCCTTCACAAACCGGTTAGCAAATAATGCTTTTTGCCGGGTTATTTCATTGAGTTTTACTGTTACAATGCCATGGTTGCTTACAGGGCTGTAAACGGCATCAATGGGCGGGTTAGTATTCATACTGTATTTTGAATGAAAAGATAGATAAAAAGACGCTTTTAAACTGTTTATAAAAACAATAGTAAGATAGATGTTAATAAAAAGAGTTTAATTGTTGATTAATGAAAGCTGCTGTAAGGAATGAATGCTAACATATGCTACGCAAGTATGTATTGATAGTAGTTGAAAATGGTTATACCGTAAAAGTGTGCGACGCAACCGGAGTTGCTATTGTTACCATAGCTGGTTCAATACTTACAGTTTCATTATATGCAATTCTTTGGTACTGTTGTTATCGGGGTCTTTTAATTGCACAAAAGTTCCGCCGGTTACACTAAGCACCCTCCAGTTATTATTTAGTAACTGAATATTTGTTAAGGAAGCTATATTGATTAAAAGCCGCTCGGTGCCATTGGTATCTTTGGTTACCTCCCAGCCGCCATTAAAGGCTTCATTGCCATTGGTAACAGAAATAGTATTGTTATTGTTAAAGGTTAACTGCACGGTGGTATACTGGCGGGTAAGGTCTGTATTATTATCAAAAAAGTAATGCACCATCCATTGACCAGATTTTAACTGGTTGGGCAGGTCTGAAGAAGAGGGTGTATTTGTTTTGCTGCCGCAACTAAAGGCGCTGAAAATGGATGCCAATATAATGATGCGGTAGAACATGGTAATAAGATTAAGCTATGAAGTTCTTTTTTTACTTACCAAAATTACGCCAGTTATAATAAGAATGGCTGCCATGCATTTATAAATAGTTAAAGATTCGTTTAGAAAACTGATAGCTATAATAGTGGCAAAAACTGGTTGCGTGTAAATATAAGCCCCGGTTACAGAGGCGCCCAGTTTAGAGATGCCATAGAGGTTAAACAAATAGGCAAAGAAGGTGGCGCCAATTACAATAAGTACTAGTGCCAACCAGTCTGTTAAAACAAAAGCAGACCAATTAATTTGTACAAACTCATTGTAACCAATGATAGTAATAAAGGGCAAACCCAGGGTAAACACCCAACGGATTACATGCAGTGGGGTATAGGCTGCCATTAATTGCTTTACCATTATAAAATAAAACGTGTAGGAGATAGAGTTAATAATTATAAAGATATCGCCCAGCAAAATGTTTTGCCCGCTGCCATGGCTTTCTTTATGTAAAGCCAGCATGGCGGCACCGCCTATACCTGCCATAAGTCCGGCAATTTTAAGGGTTGATAGGCCTTCTTTTGCCAGAAAGGTTGCAGCCACTGTAATTAGTATGGGGGTTACTAAAATGAGTAAAGAGGCATGGATACTTAAAGTAAGCGAAAGGCCTTTAATGAAAAGTGCCTGGTTAATAACCACACCTGTAATGGCACAAAGAATAAACCGGCCGATGTGCTTTTTTTGAACGCCTGCTTTTTGCGGGTACAGGGCTAATAATGCCCAAAATAAGAGTGTGCAAACGCCTACTCTGATTACATTTAATGCAAAGGGCCCCACCAGGTTTTTGGTAATATGTTGTACGGCGCTAAAGTTGATACCAAAGAAAAGATTAGTGGCCAGTAATGCAAGGTGTGGTTTTAGTTGCTGATTTAAACGCATTGGCTATTGATGCTCTAAAGTATTTTTTACAGCTGATACGGCTGTTGCCAAACTGTTGCCGGGCAAACTTTGCAGACTTATTTTTTCTGCAGCAGGTATCAGTAATGATAGGTCAAAATTATGCTGTAAACCCATGCAGGCATAACCTTTGTTTGAAAGATAGGCAGCCAGGTATTCTTGTTCTGTTTGGCCGGGCGTCGGTATAAGAATGCACTTTTTTTGTAATAACAGGTAGTCCATTATACTGCTGTAACCCGCCCGGCAAATAACAATACTGGCGGTAAGTAACAAATTTTGAATTTGTGTGCTGTTACAATAATTATACATTTTTATGTGAGATGGGGCCTCTGGTATAGCTGTTTCTGCTGGCAAACCCCTTACAATAACAGCCGCTTTATTGAAGGCAGTTAATTGCTTCATCATTTGTGCTTCCAGTATGCTGCGCTGCGGCTCTGGTCCAGATAAAATTACCAGTAACAATTTTTCAGTACTGACAGTTGTAACAGCTTTTAATCTTGAAATGGCTCCGATATATGTAACAGGTATACCTGGCTTTTTTAGCGGGTGCGATAATTCTCCGGCTAAGTTTTTTTCCGTTGCATAATCTGGCACCCAACAATAATTAAAACGGTTGATGAAAGAATAATTAATACGCTGTAATATTTTATCCGATAAAAGTCCCATGCCGGTTTTTATATGCAACTGGTGTGTAATAAAAATGCTGGTTGTTTTATGATGCCGTAATCCATACCGGTTATCGCTCACCACAAGATCTAAGTGTTTTCTATTAACAAATGAATTTAACCAGATTTTCTCCTGCTTGATTGCTGTCAATATTTTTGGAATTGAAAAGAACAACTTTAACCTGGTTTGCCACCTGTTCTTGCCATAGGTTAAGCCATATCCATTCAAAAAATAATATGTTAAAAATGGAAACTCGTTTTTTAAAACCCGCTCCTGTTGTGCATTACAGGCAATAACAACTTCAAAACCATTATCTAATAATTCCTGTATTACAGGAATGCATCTTGTGGTATGACCCAGCCCCCAATCCAATGGCGCAACAAGTGCAACAGGTTTTACGTTATTAATATGAATTATGTTTTCAGAAAATGTCAAAATTTGGCATTATTATTTCGGCAATTTATTTTACTTTTCAATTACCAAATCTATGAAGAAGGCAAACTATTTACGTTTTTTATTGGTTATTGCAGTTGTAGCTATCACATTTGCCAGTTGCAGTAGTGAGCGTAAGGCTTCTGGCGGAAAAGGATGTGGCTGTGCTGCACGCAAAGGCTTTGTTGGTTATTAAAATCTGATTAAAATGAAAAATGCAAACCGCGATTTGCTTGTATTGCTAAAGGATGATAACACCGATCAGCAAATAATTGGCGCCCAGCTGGCCCAGTTAAACAAGCTTCTTATTCGTTTTGAAACCGAAAACAATTTTTGTATTGCGCATGAGCTGATTGATGTAAACCGCTACAAAATTGTGCAGGAAAAAAACAGGTTACTTAAGTTATTGCAGCAGCAAGAGCTGAAGCCATTTCAGTTTTTAATAAACAAAAACTAATTACAACTCTTTTATATAAAAGCCCCGCATTTACGGGGCTTTATTATTTTAAAACCAACCTCTTTTTCTAAACACCCATAACATCCACATAGGTACCAATAACATTAACCCTACCGCCAGAAAAAAGCCCCATTTGTGATGGGCATAAGGTATTGCCTCGAAGTTCATACCAAAAATACCCCCGATTACGGTAGCCGGTGCCAGCAAACAGGTAACAATAGCCATCACTTTCATTACCTCATTCATCTTCATGTTTACATTGTTTATGTATAAGTCTTGCAGGCTAACCATAATATCCCGATAGTTTTCACTTAAGTCATAGGCCTGCATAATATGGTCATAAACATCTTTAAAATATTTGGTGGTGCGGTCATCCAGTAAATCATTTTCGCTTCTGATAATATTGTTTAAAAGATCTCGTACCGGTGCAATATTTCTTTTAAGAATAATCATTTCTTTGCGCAGCTGGTTAATTTTTGCCAGGCTTCGGGTAGAACTTTTTCGGATGAGCTCATCTTCTAACTGTTCTATCTGTTCTCCTAATTGCTCCATTACCAAAAAGTAATTGTCTACAATAAGGTCCAGCATGGCATAGCATAAATAATCTGCACTGCGCTGGCGTATCTGGCTTTTATTCAGTTTAAGTTTCTGGCGCAGCGGGTTAAATACATCCCGTTCGGGGTCTTCCTGAAAGCTGATGACAAAATCTTTTCCTAAAACAATACTGATCTGTTCGGTTTCAACTGTTTTCTTTTCTTCATTAAAATAGAGCATGTTTAAAAGACAGAACAACACTCCTTCCACCTCATCCATTTTAGGCCGCTGGTTAATACTTAAAATATCTTCCACCAGCAAATAGTGAATACCGTAATGGTTGCAAACAGACTCCACATCTGTTTTTCTCAATCCATCAATATTAATCCAGCTGATGCGCTGGCTATCTTTATAATTAAAGCAATCTTCTACTTTATCTGCTTCATGTTCATTCAATATGTTGCCATCAAAATCGTATACAAATACATGAATTTTTTCCGGTTCTACCCGATGCGGTAAAACAGTAGGGTTAACGTGCAAAATTTCTTTTGTTCGTTCTGTGCCAAACAAAGCAGGCAGCACTAAATATTTGAGGTATTTGTTTTGAGCCATACTTTTAAAGATAGAATTTTTTTGGTACCAGCTGCATAACCAGCTGCAACAGTTGTTGCGTCGCACCAGTTAACGGTAAAGCACTTTTCAGCAAAAACACTTATTTAAAAATACACCTGTATCAGTCCTTTTTTTGAGATAGTATATTTCTGGCAGTTTCAAGGTCTTCTGGCGTATCAATAGCCACCGCTTCAAAGTTTACAACAGCCATTTTTAAATGAATGCCATTTTCAAGATAACGTAACTGTTCCAGCTTTTCTATATTCTCTAACACACCCATGGGCCACTGCGTAAATTGCAGTAAAGCCTGTTTTCTGAAACCATACACACCAATATGTTTATAATAAGTAACCGTTACTGCTGTATTGCGCTGGTAGGGTATAACAGAACGGCTGAAGTATAAAGCATAGCCATTTTTATTAACAGCCACTTTTACCACTGCGGGGTTATTTAATTGTTCTGTATTATGCAGGGGTTGCATTAAAGAACCTACCTGTACCGCTTCGCCATCGGCCGCTTTAAACAAATTAATTAAAGCCTGCAGCGGTTCTTTTCTAATGAAGGGCTCATCGCCCTGCACATTTACCACCACGTCAATATCCATATCTGCAATTACTTCTGCAATACGGTCGCTGCCGCTTTCATGTTCTTTACGGCTCATTACCACTTTGCCGCCATTGCCGGCTATTTCCTGGTAAATAATATCACTATCGGTTACCACCCAAACTTCATCAAACAAACCGGTGGCTACTGTATTATCATAGGTATGGCGGATGACGGTTTTATTGCCCAGTGTTTGCATCAGCTTGGCCGGAAAACGGGTGGCCGCATAGCGGGCCGGTATCATTGCAATTATCTTCATACAACTTGTGGGTTTATAAATGGCAGCATTATTTATATGCTGCCAAATATACTATTGTATGCGGCTTTACCGCAAAGGCATTGTATAATAGTTTTTGATTGCTGATGACAGCTGTTGAAACTGTTGCATATTGTGTTGCTGCTAAAGAGTGCCCCGAAAGCTCGGCTTAAATCTGCTCGGGGTTTTTAACGAGCAACAGCCGCTGCCATGAAACGCTGTGGCTGGTAACCTAATGCATATATACCTGGCGTAAGAGGCGGGCCAGATTAAGACAGGCGCCTTTTGCAGCATTATCTCCGCTATTGCACATAACAATTACCGCCATGTTTTTTTCTTTTACAATAGCTACATGGCTGTAAAAGGAACCTACGGTGCCATCGCTTTCAGAAATATGCATATTGTTTACCTGCAGGTTGGTCCAGCCAAAGGCATAATCTTTATAGCCATAGTGCATTAACTCATAAGAACGGTTGGGTAGTTTTGCTTTTTGTGCCTGCAAGCCTTTAAGATGATCTTGAATAAACTTAGCGTAGTCGGTTATGTTTATATTGGCATCTGCGGCGCCGGTAAAATAACCGGGCACTCTAAACCAATATTGCGGGTCCAGGCTGCGGAAATTATCGCCGCCTTCCACCCAATGACCCCATGGCTCTGTAGGGGCAATGCGGTTGGGCCAATCGGTTTTAATACTAATGCTAAGTGGGGTGTTTATATATTCCTGCAACAATTCTTCCCAGGGTTTGCCGGCGGCTTTTTCTAACATGGCCGCTGCCACGGCGGTATTGGCATTGGTAAACTGGTAATTTCTTTTTGCAATGGTATCTCTGGAGTTTTTTTGTTGCACAATCCATTCTACAAAACGCTGGCGGCTTTGCAGCGGTGTGCCGCCAAGGTTAGGTAGTGTTGAAAAATCTATGTAATTATTAAATAGCTTAAAACCGGCTCTTTGCGAAAGGCAATCTGCCAGGGTAATGCCCCGATACTCTGGCCGGCATTTGCCGGCAATAGCAGGAAAGCTTTTTTCTATAGTAGTGTTGTAAAGAATTTTTCCTTTGGCTACTAACTGTGCAGCAATATAGCTGGTAAGTGTGGCCGTGGCGGTGCCCATATGAAAACGGTTGTTTAATTGTATGGTGTCTTTGGTGCGAAATACTTTATAGCCTACACCACCCACAGTTAAAATACTATCTGCAGATACTACTGCATATACCAATGCAGGCACTCTTCTGCGCTGGCGCACAGAATCTGCCATGCGCCGCACATCTTGTGCAAGAGCAGCCATGCTTATTAATAAAGAAAAAACAAGTAACGCTCTTTTCATACGGAAACAAGGCCTTTTATTAAAGGGCTGCAAGATAGTTTTTTAACGCAACGCTTAATAATCGGTTTTAATAGTTTTATCAAATGGAATTTTAAACTGGTAGCCGGCATCTTCATCAGTAGCATCATCCAGTACATCTAAACCATAACGCAGTTTGCTGGGGTCATCGTATGCAAAAGTGCCAAACAGGCGATCCCATAGAGAAAATATATTACTGTAGTTGGTATCGGTATAAGGTCTTTTATAATGATGGTGCACTTTGTGCATGTTGGGCGAAACAAAAATCCAAGAAATGGGTTTATCCAGCCATAGCGGCACACGTATATTGGCATGATTGAAATGTGTGAACAATGCAGCACAACTGCGGTATAAAAAATACAAGCTTACCGGCACCCCAATCAGCACAATGCCAATAATTGTAGACAGCTCTCTGAACAGCCACTCGCCGGGGTGGTGTCGGGTGCCGGTGGTAACATCTACTTTAGTATCGCTGTGGTGCACCATATGAAACTTCCACATCCATTTAATTTTATGCATGATGAAATGCGGGGCATACTGGCCAAAAAAATCCATAAAAAACAGGGTAATCACAATGCGCACCGGCAGCGGAAGGGTAACTATATTCAGCAACCCAATTTTTTCTGCCATTACCCATTGGCAAATTTTAATAGTGGTAAACCCAAAAATTAAATTCAATATGAGGGTGGTGCTTAAAAAGATAAGATTAATACCGGCATGCTTATACCGTTTAAAAGAAAATTTAAAAAGCGGATAGTACCCTTCCAGCAGCCAAAAAACCACCATGCCACCCATTAAAATTAATACACGGTGCAGGCTGGATATATGTTCCCAATAGTTTAAAAAAGTTTGCATATGGCTAATTTATCAGTAGCGAAAAGTTACGAAAGAAAGTAAAGCAGTTATATTTTTTTGGTACCAGCTATAGTTCAATATTCAGCATTGCTTGCGTCGCACCCTTCAGCGGCAGTACTTCAATCAACAATATGATTTCGCTTCCATCCCAATTAAGAACCTTTTAACCGCTTCAAATACAAAACAGATGCCTGCCGGCTGCTATATTTGCAGGCACGTAAGCAATAAGTATGAGGCGGTTTGTAATTTTGCTGTTGTTAGGTTGTACCTGTGCGGTTTCTTTAGTAGCACAGGTAAAATTTACCACTCTGGTAAACGAAACCACTATTGGTAAAAATGAGTATGTGCAGGTACAGTATGTTATAGAAAATGCCAGCGCCATCAGAGATCTTACCCCACCCGTATTTAAAGGTTTTAATATTGTTGCGGGCCCCATACAGCAAACGGGTATGAGCAGTATTAATGGCAGTTTAACCCGCTACGAAGGAATAGCCTTTACCCTGAAACCGCTGAACCTGGGTAAACACATTATTGCCGGGGCAACAGCAATGGTAGATAATAAACCCATGCGCTCTAACCCGGTTACTATTACTGTTATAAATGCAGCCACGGGCAACCCGCCACCCAATAGTTTTTTTGAACCCGATGAGCAGCCGGCTTTGCCACAGGTAAATGAAGATTATATATTAAAACCCGGTGAAAATGCTACACAAAAAATAAAAGCTAATCTGTTTGTAAAGCTGGATGTAAATAAAACCACCTGTTACGAAGGGCAGCCGGTTATTGCAACGTATAAACTATACTCCCGCTTAAAATCAGAGTCAAGAGTGGTGCGCCGCCCCTCGCTGGATGGGTTTAGTGTGTATGATATGGTACAGCCTGATAACTATGCGCCAACAGTTGAACGAATTAAAGGAAAGCCTTTTAATGTTCACATCATCCGTAAAGTACAGTTGTACCCGCTGCAGGCCGGAAATTATATATTGGATCCGGTTGAAGTGGTTAATAAAGTAAGTTTTGTTAGAGCCAGTGCGGCCAATAATAATATGCAGGGCTTGCTGGATAGTTATATGGATGGACAGATAGAAGCCCAGGAAGTAACACTCAGTTCTTTGCCAGTTACTATTACAGTTAAGCCATTACCCGCAACGGGTAAACCCGCAAACTATGATGGAGCCGTAGGCAGTTTCACCATTAATGCAAGTGTTAATACTTTAAGTATTGCGGCCGGAGAAACAGGCTTGCTTAAAATTGTAATTAACGGAGAAGGGAATTTGCCTCTGGTAAATGCACCTGTTATTAACTGGCCCAATGGTGTTGATGGTTATGAAGCCACCGTTAAAGAAGAGATAGATAAAACAACGGCACCAATTAAAGGAAGTAAGTTGTTTGAATATGGATTTACGGCTCAACAAGAAGGAACCCTTCAAATACCGCCGGTTAGCTTTAGTTATTTTGACGCAGCGGCTAATGCCTACCGCCAGTTAAAAACTGATTCTTTTACAATTACTGTAACAAAGCCAATAGCAAAACCGCAAGCTGTTGTACCTGTTGTTAAAAGCGATATTCATTATACCAAATGGTTAATTGCTGTGCTGGTACTGCTGATTGCCGTTTTTTTGTTTTGGTTTATAAAAAAAGCAAAAGCCCCCAAAAAGCAAATAACACCTGCTGCTATAAGCCCGGTTGAAATACCCCAGCCCCCTAAAGACATATTTGCAGCTGCACGGCAGGCATTGCATACAAACAACAGTCATCTTTTTTATAAAGCAACCGGTATGGCATTATGGGGCTTACTGGCAGAAAAATTAAATATACCCGCTAATGCATTAAATAAGCAACAGGTATTAGAGCAGCTACAGGCAAAAGGGCTTAGTGCCACACAAATACTGCAGGCAGAAGATTGTTTAAAAGAATGTGAGTTGGCTCTTTACACACCGGTACACAATACCAGTCAAATGACAGATTTACTTACACGGGCAGAAATGGTAGCTCTTGCTGTAGAAAAAATATAATGTTGCTACTCGCTGTATTTATACCCCACCCCTCTTACTGAGTGAAAATATTTGGGGTTGCGGCTGTCTTCTTCAAAGTATTTACGAAAACTGAGTATAAAGTTATCAATGGTACGGGTGGTGGGGTATACATTGTACCCCCAAACGGTTTGTAAAATTTTTTCGCGGGGCACTACTTCATTCTTATTTTCTATTAACAGCTTCAATAGCATGGCTTCTTTTTTACTAAGCTGTATTTTTTCACCGCTTTTGGTAATGGCTTCCTGTGCTTTAAAATCTATACTGCATTTGCCCAACTGGTAAATTTCTGCCACGGTTTCCTTCTCGTGCATTTTTTTATTCTTCTCTATCAGTTTTTGCACCCTTAACAATAACTCCTCCAGGTTAAATGGCTTGGTTAAATAATCATCTGCGCCTTTCTTTAACCCCAGTACCCTGTCTGCAGAATTGTTTTTAGCACTCAGAATAAGTACCGGAGTATCGTTGTTTTTTACACGCAGGCTTTCTAAAACTTCAATGCCGTCTATTTCGGGCAGCATAATATCCAGTATCACCACATCAAAATATTGCTCCTGCATCAGTTTAATTGCTTGTGTGCCATTCATGGCAGAGCTTACGCTGTAACCTTCCAGCTCCAGATTTAGTTTCAGGGCTTCGTGCAGGTTTTCTTCATCTTCAACCAATAATATAGATGCGTTTTGTATTGTCATTTATCTGTTGAATTGAACTGTAAAAATACTGCCTGTGGGGTTATTCTCTGTCACCTGAATGTCTCCATTATGGTCCAACGCTATTTTTTTGCAAAGGTATAAGCCCAGGCCCGTGCCCTTGGTATTTCTTACCTGCTCGTTACCCACCCGGTAAAAGCGATCGAATATTTTAGTGCGTTCTTCTTTGGGTATACCTATGCCATTATCGGCTACCTGTAATTGAATGGTGTTGCCCAATTGTTTTAAGCTGAAATGGATGGCGCTATTTTTAGGGGAGTATTTAACGGCGTTTTCCAGCAGGTTGTTAATTATAATTTCAAGCAAAAGGGTGTCTCCGCTAATATCAATTTCATCTTCAATCATTGCTTCCAGTGGCCTGTCTGCAAAACGGGTTTTAAAAGCAGCTACGCATTTGTTGGCCAGTAAAGAAAAATCAAGTTCTTCTTTGGTAAGGGTATAACCACCTCCATCCAATTGAGAAGAAATAAGAATGTTATTGGCAAGGGTGTTTAAGCGGTTGGTTTCCTGCAGGGATGATTGAATGAGTTTTTGCTGGCGGGCTTCATCCAGCTTATGTTTTTGCAGGGTTTCTAAATTTAAGCGGGTAATGGCGATGGGGGTTTTTAACTCATGCGTTACGGCCATCATAAAATTTTGCTGTTGCTGGGTGGCTTTTAATTGCCGCTTAACGGCGCGGTAAACAAAGATGGCACCTACGAAAATAAGAAAGAGGAAGGTTACCCCTTCGCCAATATACTGTGCCTGTTTTCTTTTTTCTGCGGCGGTAATGGCGCTGGCTTTTTGCAGGTAAGCGGGGTCGCTAAGCACCAACTCCTGTAGCTTGTATTGTGCCATTTGCCGGTTTTGCTGAAACAGTGCTATAAACCACCACACCAGTGCTGCCACAATGTATACCAGCAAAAACCAGTACACAACTGTTATAACTGCAAGCTTCTTTTTATTAAAGGCCCCCATGAAAATTTTTTAATGCACATAAAAGTACAGAAGCCTTTTGAGTTTTGTGTAATTGTATTAACCATAGCAACCGCTTTTAGTGTAATTAATCTGCCACAACAATGCTATGCTGCTGAACTGAGCGTAGCAACGATGGTGCTATAAAAAACAAAAGCTGGTGACAAAAAATTATTGGGCTTTTTCTATACGGATGCCTGCGTTCAGCACATGCTGCAGGGGATCTTGCCGCATCAGTTGTTTGAGGGTGAAACTGTAATTGCCTTTTGCGGGCAATGCAATGGCCTGCCGGGTAATGCGGATGCGGTGTTCAAAAATATCATCCATACCTGTGCCCAGCCAGCCAATATTGTTTTTAGCCAGCTCTACATTCAATTGCTGGTTAAGTATGGTTTGCTGCGGTGTTTTGGTGGTAATATTTACCCAGATATTATTGAAGTTATACGCATCTGTATGGCGCAAAACCAGGTAAACATTGTACAAAGAGGTGGTATCTGTTACTGTAAAATTAATAACCGGTGTATCTGCCGAAGCCCATTGTTGTTTTTTAAAATGACTGCTTTTTTCAAAAACATCAATGGTGGTGCAGCCGGCAGCGGCAATAACTATAACAAGTAAAAGGGTAATTTTATACATACATCTCATACAGCAAAAATAAAAATTACAAAACATTCAGCACCTGTTCTTTGGCTTTTTCCAGTTCATCTTTCATTTTTACCACGCAGCGTTGTATGGCGGCATTATAGGCTTTGGCGCCGGTGGTGTTTATTTCCCGCCCAATTTCCTGTAGTATAAAAGAAAGCTTTTTGCCTTTTTCTGTGCCGGCTTCGTTTAAAATGGAGCGAAAATAATCGCAATGGTTTTTTAACCGTACCTGTTCTTCGCTGATGTCAATCTTTTCAATATAAAAAATCAGCTCCTGTTCCAGCCGGTTGCCATCGTAGTTTTCTTTGCCCACGTTTTCTTCCAGCAGTTTAATTAAGCCCTCTTTTATTTTTTGTTTGCGGGTTGGTTCCAGCACAATTACCTCCTGCTGTTCTTTTTCAATATTGCTGATGCGGGTTAACAAATCTTCTTCCAGCACCCGGCCTTCTTCCAGGCGATGCTGGTTTAAGTCTTCAGCAGCAGCTTCTATCAGTTTTTTAAATTGCTGCCATTCATCGTCGGTTAAAGTTTCTCCGGTTGGCGTAATAACTTCCGGCAACTTTAATAGAGTACTTAAAATAGCAGAGGCATCCAGTTGTAAAGAAGCAGAAAGCTCGGCAATAGGTTTGTAATAAGCTTTTGCGAGGTCGGTATTAATAGTAACGGGTTTGGCAGCACCGGTTTCTTTCAGATTAATGGTGCAATCCACACTGCCGCGGCCCAAATTTTCAGATAATACCTTCCGTATTTCAAACTCAAACGGTTTTAAAAAGGCAGGCATACGCAGGTTCAGTTCAAACTGTTTTCCGTTCAGCGATTTTATATCTATCAAAAACGTTTTATCTCCCACGGCTTTTTCCATTCTGCCAAAGCCGGTCATTGATTTAAGCATACACCTTAGTTTGTGGCAAGGTAATAAATAAGTTTTCAGCAGCCCGTTTATTTTATTGCCTTTTTATAGTGGCACCGGCAGTTGTATTCCTATTGGGCGGTGGTTGCGTCGCACCCGTTAGCGGCATCGCTATAATGAGCGGGTAGCAATTCTACTTTATGCCACTTCAATCAGTGCTTTTACCAAATAAAAAATGAAGCCGTGTTTACAGAAATAAATAATAAAAACTGTTTGAAAGGATATAAAACAAAAGCTCCCGGAGAACCGGGAGCTTTATTATTTGGATGGGTTAGTAAGTACTGGGAATTGAATTCCCAACACAATATTAAAAATTATTTTTTCATACAAAAAAAATTTTATTAGAAATTTTATACACAATTTTCTTCAGCACTGTGGATATTGGCAATCTTTCTTCATGCAAATGAGTAATTCAAAACACCTCTTTATTAAAAATCTATTCTTGTTTTTTTGTAATACCTGTTTGTAAAATTGTTGTGTAGTGCTTGCCAGCATTGTCTTTCATCAGAAAGAAAAAGTACAGTAAGAAATAACTGTAACAGCTAAACTGTAAAAGTAATTACCAAACTACAACGGTAAAAATGGATTACTACAACACCCAAAACACGGCTAAACTTTTTTTAAAAAGATAAGCGTATTACTGTATTACCACCTGTTTTTCCTGTCTTTCGGTCATCACACCAATAGGTTGACAATAATCGGCCAGGTTGTTTGCTGTTAATAAAGCTTCAATGGTTGCTGCTTGCTGCGGTGTAACGGTAAATAATAAACCACCATTGGTTTGCGGGTCGGGTAATAAACTAAACACATCGCTAACAGGTATTCCTTTACTTAATTGCACGTTGCTGCCATAGCTGTTCCAGTTACGGTAAGTAGCATCCGGAAAAATTCTTTGTTGCAGGTAAAACGATAAATCAGTAACCAGCGGCACTTTACTCCAGTTAATAACTGCGGTTAAGCCATGGTTGGTCATTTCAACCAGGTGGCCACCTAATCCAAAACCAGTTACATCCGTCATGGCAGTTACTCCGGCTTGGTTTGCAAGCAATGCACCAATACGGTTTAATTGTATCATTTGTTTTGCTGCCATGCCAATATGTGCTTCCTGCAGTTTTTCTTTTTTTTCTGCAGTGGTTAAAATGCCAACGCCAATAGGCTTGGTTAAAAAAATAAGGTCGCCTTCTTTGGCAGTACTGTTTTGTTTTATGTTTTCAACCGGCACAATACCGTTTACAGCTAATCCAAATACCGGTTCAGGTATATCAATACTGTGTCCGCCGGCCAATGGTATGCCGGCTTCTTTGCAAATACTTCTGCCCCCTTCAATTACTTTTTGGGCAATGGCTGCAGGTAATTTATCAACCGGCCAGCCTAAAATGGCAATAGCCAGCAAAGGGTTGCCGCCCATTGCATACACATCACTAATAGCGTTGGCCGCTGCTACCTGCCCAAATATAAAAGGGTCGTCAACGATAGGGGTAAAAAAATCGGTGGTACTTATAAGGGCTGTTCCGTTATTTAAGTTGTAAACAGCCGCATCATCTTTTGTGTGGTTGCCCACAATCAGTTGCTGGTTGGGGCTGGTCCATTGTGTACTTAAAATTTCTTCTAATACTTTGGGGGCAATTTTACAGCCACAACCAGCACCGTGAGAAAACTGTGTTAATCGTATATTTTCAGTACTCATTATTTATAATTGTTTTTGTAAAGCATAATTTAAAACTGCCTCGCAGTTATTTGCTGCATCTACTGCCGGTAAGGTAATACGGTTCATTACGGCATCTGTGTTAGGCCTGTTTTGAAGACTTTTGTTATAATACTTGTCATAATACTTTAAAAGTATGCGAAAGCATTCCTTGCTATTTCCCTCCTGCATAAACTGAACGGCAGTTTTTGTTTCTAACCCGCCCAGTCTTTTTTGAATGCGTATAATAGCTTCAATTATTTTTTGTGCATCCTGCTGTCCATACCAGGAACAAATATTGTTTAAGCGCTGTTCAAAAGGTATATCAATAAAGTACAAAGGCGCCGTACGCATCTGTTTCCAAAACGGCATGGGCAGGTTAATGGTACCAATGCGCTGGCTTTCATCTTCCAGCCAAATGGTCTGTTCCGCGTTGTTTTGCGTATTAATATTGTACAGCGCCATGCCCAGCAAATTTTCAAATTGTTCCTGACTGGGTTGAACGGGCATGCCCAGGTTACCAAAAGCAGAACCCTTATGACTGGCCAGGGCTTCTAAATCTATAATTGTTTGCCCCCTTTGCTCTAATACCTGTATCAATTCAGTTTTGCCAGAGCCGGTATAACCACCAATAATATTGAAATTGTATAGCTTGCTAAACTGGTTAATAACAAAATGCCTGAATTTTTTATAGCCGCCAGCAAGTGTAAAAACTTTAAAACCATATAAATCCAATAACCACGCAACTGCAGCACTGCGCATGCCACCGCGCCAGCAATGTACAATAACGGTTTTGCTGTTTAGCTGTTCAGCAAATTCTACCATGCTGCGCATTTTAGGACCAAAAAAATCAAGCCCTATTTTAATGGCGGTTTCCCGGCTTTGTTGTTTGTAGGAAGTGCCCACAATTTTTCTTTCCTCATTACTAAATAAAGGAAGGCTAACAGCACCGGGTATATGGGCCTGTTCAAACTCTGCAGGGCTTCTTACATCAATAACGGGGTATTTACCTGCGGCGGCCAGTAACTGTTCTGTATTTATTTTTTCTACTGCCATTTGCGCAAATGTAGTTATAAAAAAAGCCACCTGCTTAAGAGGTGGCTATCGTTAAAGTTTTGCCGGTTTATTGTACCAAAACGCCTTTGGCTACAAAAATCAATTCTTTTTTGGGTTCTTTTATTTTAGCAATTTCTTCTTTGCTTTTACCAGCATCTTCTGCATAATGCTTTAATTGTTTAACAGAAGTTTCTTTTACACTGGCCTCACCATCTAACACCACTTCTTTGCCAACAATGTTTTTGGGCATAAAGAAACCATAGTCTTTAAATTTTACCATTACGGTTTCTCCGTTGGCTTTTTCCACTTTCATCCAACAACCCTTTTCCTGGCAAACAGATACTACCTTACCTGTTGCTTTACCGGTAAATTTTCCATCTTTCATTTTAGCTTCCATATCGTTTACAGAAACCGCACCATCGGCAGTGGTACCGGCACCATAGGTAACGCCTTTTTCAGCGTCTGCAGGCGTTTGCGCCAAAGAAAATAATACCATAAACAGGCTGCATCCTAATACAATTAATTTTTTCATGCGTAAGATTTTTTACAAAAATGCTGCAAAACCTGCAATTGGGCAAACCATTCTTACCTGCTAATAGCCATTGCACAGCCCTCAAAAAATGTAAAAACAAAAAAGCATACTGTTTTAGCATATTTTTGAAAACAGCTTTTTGTGTACTCTTAATACAACAGCCTTGTTATCGGTTATTATTGTAAACTACAACGTAAAGTATTTTTTAGAGCAGTGTTTATGGGCACTGTTACCGGCATTAAAAGAAATTGATTCTGAAATTATTGTTGTTGATAATGCATCTGCAGATAAAAGTGTGGCTTACCTGTCTGCATTATTTCCGCAGGTGAAATTTATAGCCCAAAAAGAAAATGCAGGGTATGCCCGTGCCAATAACATGGGCTGGCGGCAAGCCCGCGGAGAATGGGTATTGTTTTTAAACCCCGATACGCTGGTAGCTGAAGATAGTATTGCCAGTTGCCTGGCCTTTGTAAAAGAAACAGCTAATGCCGGTGCCTGTGGCATCAGAATGCTTGATGGGGCTGGTTATTTTTTACCAGAAAGTAAAAGAGGGATACCTACCCTATCTGCTTCTTTTTTTAAATTAAGCGGGTTTATTAAACTATTTCCAACCAGTAAAACAGTGGCCGCTTATTATGCCGGCCATTTAAGTGAACATAAAACCAACCCGGTACCCGTACTTTCTGGTGCTTTTATGATGGTTAAAAAAACAGTACTGCAGCAAACAGGTGGTTTTGATGAGTCCTTTTTTATGTATGGAGAAGATGTGGATCTCAGCTATCGCATCAAGCAATTGGGCTATGAAAATTATTATATAGCAGATAGCGCCATTATACATTTTAAAGGAGAAAGCACCCGTAAAGACAGCAGGTATGTAAAATTGTTTTACCAGGCGATGAAGATTTTTGTGAAAAAGCATTACAAAAATCAACCGGCTTTTCTTTTTTTTATAAACCTGGCAATTGCTGCTGCAACGGTAATGGCGTTGCTGGGTAAATGGCTGCGGCCATCGGGTAGCCCTGCTGTTAAAACCAATTTAAACAGTTTAATAGTGGCTACAGATGCAGAGGCGGCTGCTATAATGCCCTTGCTGGATGCCAATTCACTTATACAGAGAACCATAAGGCGCTGTAACCCCGGTGATGATGTGGCTGCCATTTTAAAAATAACACCAGTGGATGAAGTGTTTTTTTGTGCAGGAACAAATGGGTATAAAAAAATTATAGCAGTTATTGAGGCCTGTCGTGGTAAAAGTAGTTTTAAGTTTTACCGTGCAGGCAGTAATAGTATTGTAAGCAGCCATCGTAAAACTACCAGCGGAGAGGTGCTTCATTTATAAATGCTGTTTTATACTTGCTGCAGATGAACTGAGCGTAGCAAGGGTGCTGCCATGTAATACTACCGCTGGTAACATAAAACATACGGACAGCAAACTTTCTATATATATAACCCTTAATTTTGGCACTTTACCAAACCCTGCCTCTTAATGGCGCTGATTGATATTCATCTACCAAAAACAATTGCAAAAGCATTACGCTTGCCTGCCAACTCTCCCAAAAGGCAGCAGATACGTGTATTAAAAAAATTATTGAAGAAGGCACGGTTTACAGAGTTTGGCCAGCAATACGGGTTTGATAAAATTTTGTTTAGTAAACACCCGGGCAAAAAGTTTCAGGAGCTGGTGCCTGCTTATAATTACAATAAAATTTACAGTGAGTGGTGGCATAAAACACTGGAAGGTGTTTCTGATGTGTGCTGGCCGGGTAAAATAAAATATTACGCACTCAGCTCGGGCACTTCTGAAGCTGCCAGCAAGTATATACCCATTACCAACGATTTGCTGAAGGGCAACCGCATTGTAATGCTAAAGCAATTATTATCGTTACGCACTTATCAGGATATACCGTTAAAAAGTATTGGCAAGGGCGGTTTAATGCTGGGTGGCAGTACCGATTTGCAGAAAGGAGATGGCTATTATGCCGGAGATTTAAGTGGTATTACAGCTAAAAAAGTGCCTTTCTGGTTTTCTCCGTTTTACAAGCCCGGAAAAAAAATTGCTAAAGAAAAAGACTGGAATAAAAAGCTGGAAGAAATAGTTGAACAGGCCCCGCATTGGGATATTGGATACCTTACCGGCGTGCCGGCATGGATACAATTGTGTTTAGAAAAAATTATTGAACGATATCAGCTCAATACCATTCATGATTTGTGGCCTAACCTGGAGTTTTTTATTTGGGGTGGTGTAGCTTTAGAGCCGTATAAAAAAGGGTTTGAAAAATTATTAGCGCACCCGCTTACCTATATAGAAACCTATCTTGCCTCAGAAGGGTTTATTGCCTATCAGGATCATCAGTATGCCCGGGGCATGCGCCTGGTAACCAACGATCATATCTTTTTAGAGTTTGTACCTTTTAACGAAGCAAATTTTGATGCCGATGGTAATATGGTTGAGAATCCGGAAGCATTAATGATACATGAAGTGGAAGAAGGTAAAGACTATGCCATTTTATTAAGCACTTCGGCCGGCGCCTGGCGTTACTTAATTGGAGATACCATACGCTTTGTTGATAAAGAAAAATGCGAAATAGTGATTACCGGCCGCACCAAACATTTTTTAAGTTTGGTAGGTGAGCACCTGAGTGTAGAAAACATGACCCGCGCCATTCAATTAACCTCAGAAGAATTAAATATTTCTATACCAGAGTTTACCGTGGCTGGCGTGCCGCATGGTAATTTTTTTGCACACCATTGGTTCATAGCCACCAACGATGCAGTGGCAGATACACAATTGCTGAAAACAAAAATTGACGATCATATTAAAGCATTAAACGACGATTATGCAGTGGAACGGCGCAGCGCTTTAAAAGATATAAAGGTAACCGTACTGAAAGAAGAACAATTTTTAGAGTTTATGCGGCAGAAAGGTAAAGTGGGTGGCCAGCATAAATTTCCGCGGGTAATAAAAGGGCAAATGCTGGCCGATTGGCAGCAGTTTACAGCAACCGGTTCCATACAATAATTTTTTGTAGCCAGCATAGGTTCTTTGGGCAGCACCGTTGCGTCGCACCCTTCAACCATATAGTACTAATAAGCCTTTTTCTATAGTAGTTTTATATTGCAACCCAAACTATAGCTTCAACCATCTATTGTTTATGAAACAGATACTATGCTTTGCCATTGCAGGAGTTGTTGCCAGCACACAGTTGCATGCACAACAACCCGCCACCCCCGATAAAATTTACGGTACACTCTTTCATGACATACAAATGCAAAAAGTGTATGCCGATGGAAAAACCTTTGTAGACTGCCTGCCTAAAAGAAAACCAGCAGATATTATGTATGACTATGGGTTAATGAAAGGCCCTGCATTTGATTTAAAAAAATTTGCTGAAGCCAATTTTACCCTGCCCGTGGTACCCCAACTCAATTACATAGCGCAGGAAAAAGACGTGGAGGCGCATATTAAAAACCTGTGGAGTGTTCTAAAAAGAGAAGCCGATAAACCAGTGGAAGGAAGCTCTTTGTTACCACTGCCCAATCCATATATAGTGCCGGGTGGGCGTTTCCGCGAAATCTATTACTGGGATTCTTACTTTACCATGCTGGGGTTAAAAGAAAGTGGTGAAACCGCTATTATTGAAAGCATGATTAAAAACTTTGCCTACCTGATAGATACCTACGGTCATATACCCAATGGTAACAGAACCTATTATGTCAGCCGTTCTCAGCCACCTTTTTTTGCCATGATGGTTGAACTGCTGGCAACAATAAAAGGCAATGCAGTTTATATAACTTATTTACCACAGTTAGAAAAAGAGTATAACTACTGGATGGAAGGAGCTACAAAAACAACAGCTGGCAAAGCCTATAAAAGAATAGTACGTTTAAAAGATGGCACTCTGTTAAACCGTTATTGGGATGAGAGTGACCTGCCCCGGCAGGAAAGCTACCGGGAAGATGTGGAAACTGCTGAGAAAGCAGCTATGGAGCTGGCATCACGCATCCGTATGAGTTCTCCGGAGGCATTGAATAAAATGCTGGATGAAAAAAGAAAAACTACCTATCATCATTTAAGAGCCGGTGCCGCCAGTGGTTGGGATTTTAGCAGCCGCTGGTTTGCCGATGGAAAAACCATTGCCACTATTCAAACCACTGCTATTATACCCGTTGATTTAAACAGTCTTTTATATAAAATGGAAATGGTAATTGCATTGGCAAAGCAACTCAAAAAAGATGCAGCTGGTGCAAAAGCTTTTAAAAAGAAAGCATTAATTAGGGCCGCTGCCATTAATAAGTATTGCTGGAGCAAGCAATTGGGTTTTTATACAGATTATAATTTTGAAACCCGCCAGCAGAATCAGCAGGTAACAGCTGCAGGTGCTTTTCCTTTCTTTGTTTTTGAAACCAATAATGCGGTACTGAAGTTGCAGGCTAAACAAGCAGCCGGCGTAATAAAAGCCAACCTGTTGCAGGATGGAGGTATATTAACCACCACTATAAAAACTGGTCAGCAATGGGATGCCCCCAATGGATGGGCACCCTTACAGTGGGTTACTATTACTGCTATGGACCGCTTTGGCCAAAACAATTTTGCAAAAGATATTGCCAGCCGTTGGATTAAACTGAATACAGCAGTATACCAGCGCACCGGTAAACTAATGGAGAAGTATAATGTGGTGGATATACATCTGGATGCTGGAGGAGGCGAATATCCCAGTCAGGATGGTTTTGGCTGGACAAATGGTGTTTTGCTTGCATTAATAAAAAAATATGGTGTGCAGTAAGCTGTTTATGGGTTGTTATTTTAGTAAATCATCACAATTCCATACCATCAGAATGTATATAAAAACGAAATTGAAATACATGCGGGTATTTTTAATATCATTCATGCTGTTTTTTTTGCAACCGGTAAAAGGGCAGTCAGTTTCTTTCCCTGAAAGCTTTGTTGGAAACTGGAAAGGTATTTTACATTTCTATAAAACCGGTAAAGATTCGGCACAAACCGTAGCTATGGAATTAAAAATACAAACCATTGGCACCACACCCGGCCAATATACCTGGAACTTAATTTATGGCAAACCTACCGAAGACAACAGACCCTATCTTTTAAAACCTGTAAATACCGCCAAAGGTCATTGGGTTATTGATGAGTTGAATGGTATTGTATTAGATCAATTTTGGGTGGCTGGCAGGTTTACCGGTGCATTCTCAGTACAAGGGGCTACAATTGTAAATTCTTATTGGATAGACAATGATGAATTACATATTGAGTTTATAAGTTTTAGCACAAAACCAAAAGCTACTACAGGCGGTACCAGCGCAGAAATACCACCGGTTGATAGTTATGATATCAGGGGCTATCAAAAAGCGGTATTAAGAAAGCAATAACAGCATCCATCCTGACTGCTTGCCTTTAATCAATAAGTTTCAACAAATCGACGAATGGATTTTTTGATTGAGCTTAAAAACCAACGGTTTACAGATTATAAGCCTTGTTTTTTGTAAAAAACACAATCCATTACAATAAGTAACCGCAATATTGTACCCAAACACCCGTTTATATATCCGGACGCTCCGAAGCTGGACCCTTCGGAAATTTAATTGGACATAAAATGGTTTAGCCTATGACAATCTTTACACCAGAAGATTTAATTCAGTTTGCCTACAAGGAAACTTCTCAACTTCAGACAAGCGCAATTCAAGAAGCTGTCGCTAACGATTGGAACCTCTACGAAGAATTAGAATCCATCCAGGAAGTAATGCAACAATTAGACGGAGAGTTATTTGCTCCACGCCAGCAATCTATTACACGTGTATTAAACTATGCACGGCAAACTGCGGTTGTTTAATTATGCCGGTACTTTTCTAAAAAACCGATAGCGGCCTTTCTGTTACTACTTTCAGGTTTATTACTTTCGTGCCTGAAATATTATGACACGTAAAGAGCGTTACCAGTTTGTATTAGATTATTTTTCTGAGCATGCACCCAATGCAGAAACAGAATTGCTATATGATAACCCCTTTCAGTTATTAGTAGCGGTTATTTTATCTGCACAGTGTACAGATAAAAGAGTAAACTTAACCACCCCGGCTATTTTTGATAAATACCCGGATGCAGCCAGTATGGCCAAAGCCAGTTTTGAAGAGTTGTTCCCCCTTATAAAAAGTATTTCTTACCCCAATAACAAAACCCGCCACCTTATTGGTATGGCCAATAAACTTATAACAGTGTTTAATGGTAAGGTTCCAATGACGGTGAATGAACTGGTGCAATTGCCCGGCGTGGGCCGTAAAACAGCCAATGTTATTACATCGGTGATAGATGAGCAGCCTAATATGGCCGTAGATACACATGTATTCCGGGTATCGGCCCGCATTGGTTTAACGTACAAGGCCACCACGCCTCTTGCTGCAGAAAAGCAACTGATAAAATATATACCCAAAGAATTAGTTCATAAAGCGCATCATTGGATTATACTGCATGGCCGCTATACCTGCCTGGCCCGGCAACCCAAATGCCCGCAATGCGGGTTACAGCAAGCTTGTATTTATTTTAATAAACAGGTGGCAAACAAAAAATAAGTTTATATTTAATTAAGTTTCCAACATCTTCATAAAGCCAGTTAGCTGCGATTAGTAGTGTCTTCATCTTTCTGCCATGCAGTTAAAACTGGAATGCATCCTGCTATCACTATTTTTTGTTTTACTGGTACCTGCTACCCGTGCACAATTTTATTTTTACAACGATAAGTATCTGGAAGAAGAATGGGTTTGGGAAGCCGGCATTACAGCCGGAATGAGTAATTGCTTAACAGATCTGGGAGGCAATAAAGGTATTGGTAAAAAATTTATTAAAGATGTTAACTGGAACCAGGGCCGCGTAACGGCCGGTTTATTTGTTGCTGCCAACTGGCAATCTGTAATAACAGCAAGGGTTGATTTTAATTTTTTACAGCTCAGTGGCAGTGATGCTGTTTTAAAAAACAAAACCGGCATTGCACAAGGCCGCTACCAACGAAACCTGGCTTTTAAAACCAACGTAACAGAATTAACAGGCCTGGTAGAGTTACACCCGCTATTTATTAAAACAAACTCAAAAGCTCCGGCGTTCTCTCCTTACATAACCGCGGGTGTTGGTTTGTTTTTTTATAACCCGCAAGCCAGCATTAATAATGTGTGGTATAGTTTAAGAGACTTGCATACAGAAGGGCAGGGCTTTAAAGAATACAGCGGCAGAGATGCGTATAAAAAGTTTTCCTATGCCATTCCTGTTGGGTTGGGCATTAAGTATGATGCAGGACACCTGCTGTGTGTTCGTTTTGAAATATTACACCGTTTTACCCGTACAGATTACCTGGATGATGTAAGCACCCGCTATATAGATCCAGCTTTCTTTGATAAATACCTCAATACTTCACTGGCAACCATTGCCCGTCAATTAGCCAACCCTTCTGGCAGCGCAATAGATGGCCAACGTGGTAACCCGGCCAATAAAGACGGTTATTTTTCTGCAGTTATTAAAACGGCCCTCATAATAAACAGAAAAAAGAGTTTGTAGCCAACAGTTGTTTTTCAATGAAACATCGTTGCGTCGCACCCTTCAGCTGAAGAGTGCGACGCAACGATGCTGCCCAAATTGCTGCTGCTGGTTACCCACTATGCATTGTATTACAGCAATTAGCCAGTTTAAAATAGAATGTATAACCTACACTTAAGTAACGGCTAAGGGTGTTGTCAACTACAGGCTGTTAGCTTTATTTTTTGTAGAATTTACTGAGGTGGTTTAATTTTTTTCTTTGCACAAGCTTGCAAATATTAAAGGTGCTGGTTATATTTGTTTGGTACAACAGTAGTCTGTTGCATACATTTTCAACACCTTATCTTAAATAGAAAAGTTCCCGCCCTTTAATCCTCACCGCAAACTATTTGTTGCAGAATATCGTATTCTTTAGAGAACTGCTTGTCATAATATCCTGTAAATCTCCTCTTTTTTTGATCTGCCCGTTGTATTACGCTTACCACTAAAACAGGATATGTTATGTTTAAGAAATGTTTACCTCTATTAGCATTGCTGCTAATTGCAATGCTGCAAACCACCGCACAAAATGTATTTGATCCTAACGACAGTGTTTATACCTATAACCCGGGTGCTCCTTTAGGTACCCCTTCAAATCCTAACGTGCCGGCAAATAATGTAATGGCCAAATGGATACGAACCCCAGACCGCATTACATGGAACACCAACAAGTTTAAGTCTTATATCTGGAACGGTGTACAGTTTCGTTTAAGATACCCCAATAATTATAACCCGGCACAGAAATACCCCATCATGGTATTTTTTCATGGCGGTGGAGAGCGGGGCGACATTTATGATAACGAAGACCAGTTATACTGGGGCGCTTCTATTTTTGAAGAGCGTATTAATTATAATTATTGGAATGGCTTTTTATTGTTTCCGCAGCAGGATGTTATTTTCTGGGATAATAACGTGTTTCCAAAAATCAATTCTATTGTTGATACACTTACCAAATATACCAGTGCAGATATAGATCGGTTAATGGCTATTGGCTTAAGTGCCGGCGGTTACGGCTCAGTGGCGTATATGTCCGCCTTTCCCCAAAGAGTGGCAGCTACAGCACCTTCATCGCCCAGTTATGTAAGAACGCTTAATTACAATGTGCAGGATTATAAGCATATTCCTATCTGGATAACACATGGTGCTTCTGACTATAACCCTACCGCTTACGATGCCAATGGTTTTTGCGATGATGTAAGATCTATTGGAGGAAATATTTATCAGCAGTTTTTAGGTACAGAAGGGCATTTTACCTGGTATTATCAATGGAATCATTTTGATGCCAACAACCAATATATAATGAACAACTTTTGGATGAATGCCCATAAGGCACAACCCTTGCTGTTTTATAATAATGGCCAGTTTTGCCCCGGCAGCCCTATATCTGCAAAAATGGGTATAACAGCCGGTTTTAATACCTATGAGTGGCAACGAGATGGCGGCAGTGGTTTTGCCACTATTGCCGGAGCAACCAGCAATGAATACACTGCCACACAAGCGGGTTTATACCGCGTACGTTTTAAAAGAACGGCCAGCAGTAGTTGGAGCGATTGGACACCCAACCCAATTTCTATTACTGTAAAAGCTTCCTGCTCTCCGGACACAGCATTTGCAGAGCATTTTGAAAACGTGCCGGTTACTTACAGTGCTACTACACCATATGCCAAAAGCCAGTTTGATTGTGTAAATGGCGTGGTGCCTGCTGCTACAGAATTGTTCAGTCATGATGGTTTGGGCCGGCAGGGCGGTGGTTTCTTAGTACACTATACTACGGCACACCCTAACTATACTTACGCTTCTAATGATAAGGTTTGGGGTACCACAACGCCAGTAACCGTATTGCCTAATACTAATTATGTATTTAGTTTTTATCTGGCCAATCAATCAGCCACTAACCCGGCACAAATTGTACCGCGTATAAACGGTACGGCATTAACCAGCTTTGTGCAGGCTAGTGGTGTGGGCAATGCCAGCTGGACTAAGTTTACCTTTAACTGGAACTCTGGTGCAGCAACCACTGCCGATTTATCGCTGCACAATTTATTGGCAGTTACAACCGGTAATGATTTTGCGCTGGATGAAATTGCTTTTGTAAAACTGGCAGGCTCTTTACCGGCACAATGGGTAGATTTTACGGTAGCTAAGCAAAATGAAACAGCTGCTTTAAAATGGATTACCACTAACGAAGTAAACAGCCGCAACTATGAAGTGGAGCATAGTACCGATGGTGTTAACTGGAACAGCATAGGAATAGTGAACAGTGCCAACGGAACCGGTAATAACAACTATGCCTTTACGCATACGTCTCCTGCAAAAGGCATCAACTACTACCGTATTAAACAGGTAGATTTGGATGGCCGTTACCAGTATTCATTGGTGAAACGTATTGTATTTGGTAAAACAGGCAGCTTGCTGGTGTACCCTAACCCAACAAGAGATAAGGTGAGTGTGCAGACTACTGGTGTGTTAAAAGCAGTTACTGTTTATAATACGGCAGGCCAGTTAATGTTGCAGCAAACCTTTAGCAACAGTACCGCAGGCCGTGTGCATGATGTATTTGTAAACCAACTGCAAAAAGGCATTTATATTCTACAAATTACCACTGCGGCTGGTGATGTTGAAAATTTAAAACTGGTGAAAGAATAGTATTCATAATCTTAAACATAGTAAAGGGCTTCTGCAAAGAAGCCCTTTTTTTGTAAACCGGCAGCAGCGCTTTGCTAAACATTGTGCCGCCTGTTGAGGCGGACTCTTCAGCTGAAGGGTGCGACGCAACAAAAGCCGATAGCAGTACCACTGCTGGCTACCCAATAAAAAAACCGCAAAGCATGCGGTTTTTAAGTAGCAGGTATTTGTTTAGAAATATTTTCAAAAAAATGTTCCAGCTGCTGAAACATATCTTTAAACCAGGGTATAACCACACCCAGTGTATTTATAACTTTTGGGCCCCATGGCTGTATAAAATTATAAGTTTTAGAAGCAGCAATGGTTTGTGGTGTTATAAAGTTTACCTGTGCGGCATAAAACAACACTACACTAAAAACAATAGTGTATAAAGCTATATACAATGCTATGCCACCTATACGGTTTACCCAGCCCAGTAAGGCCAGCTCTGCTGTTTTTTGTAAGGCGGCACTTGCCAGGCGCACCAGCAATACCACTATTATAAATACAACAGCAAAAGAAACCACGGGTAGCCATTGTGCAGTAATATGTACACTTTCTTTTAAATAACCGGCAGCTACCGTACTTAATTTAATGGCAGCGGCAAGGCCCACTATTATGGCTATAATTGAAAATACAGCCACAATTAAGCCTTTTGTATAGCCTTTATAAATGGCTATAGCCAATAATACAATATATACTACATCAATAAGCATACATTATTTTGCCAACAGCTCTTTAACCACGGCACTAATTGTTTTACCATCGGCCTGGCCAGCCAGTTGTTTAGAGGCAATGCCCATTACCTTGCCCATATCTGCAGCAGAAGTGGCGCCTGTATCGGCAATAATTTTTTCAATAATGGGTTTTAAAGCAGCAGCATCCAATTGCTTTGGTAAAAATTTTTCTATAACAGTAATTTCTTCCTCTTCTTTTTGTGCAAGGTCTGCCCGGTTTTGTTGCTGGTAAATGGTTAAAGAATCTTTACGTTGTTTTACCAGTTTCTGAAGCAGCTTAATTTCTTCTTCTTCATTAATAGCTCCGCCGGCACCCTCGGCTGTTTTGGCTATAATAATAGCGGCCTTAATAGCACGTAAGCCCCTTAAGGTGGCTTCATCTTTTGCTTTCATGGCATCTTTCATAGAAGCCATGATGTTTTGTTCTAAACTCATACTATAAAAATTGCTTTTAAAGTTATGCCTTGTTTTCTTTTACCTGCTGTTCTCTGAACTTATTGTAGAATGTTTTGGCAAAATTTTTAAGATCGTTGGTAAGCTCATTGTTTTTAGTGGCCCGGTTAAAAGTATCGGCCATGGTCATCATTGTTTGATAATAAAAGTCCGCCATTTCATCAACCATCATTTGCTTGGTCCATAAATCTATACGCAGCGCTGTTTTGTCGGCCCCATCCCAAAAAGAAACCATCATGGCTTTGCATTGCTGGGCCATGTCTGCACTGCTGTCACTGGCATTCCAGCTAATTTGCTCAGGCACTTTATCGTTATCCAGAAAAACATCAATTGTAATGGTAGATTTATTCATAATAATTAAATAAGTGGGCAAAGTTAGCAGAATTAAAAAACCGGTAAGCTAGTTTTTTATACCTGGCTTACTATAAAATCTCTTAAGGTTTTCAGCATTTGTGTAACATCATTTTTTTGGGTGGCTTCTTTATTGCTGCCTGCCATGGTAAATTTCAGGTTCTCATCTTTATACAGCTGGCTGATGGCATCGTACACATCCTGCTGCAGGTTGCTGGTAGTAAAATAAGTGGCCACGGGTGCCAGTTGCCGGCTTACTTCTGTATTAGCAGCAATAATAGCGGTTTCTGTTTGTGCGGCCATTAAAAGCGGGTAACTGAGTTCATTAGCGGCATTAAGGTCAATATAGGCATAGGCGCAGCTCATTAGTTTTTCAAACTCCTGTAGTTCCGGTTGCTCAGTCATTTCAACATCGTGCCGGTATTTATAAGTTTTCAGTTTTTCTTCCAATTCTTCTGAAGCGGGCCCGGGTTCTGTAACCAATAACAATTTCATATCGCTCAACTGCCTTTTTTTAAATTGAGAATATGCTTTAAGCAGTGCAATATAGTAATCGGCATTTTGCACAGTGCCAGCAGCTAAAAAATATTCTCTGCCGCCTGTGTAAGAAATTTTAAGGCTTTCTTTTTCAGACCAGCTAAGCGTATCTGTACTGGTACTAACAACCGGCGGTATCATTTTTTTTGAACTTATTGCTTTGTTTACAACCAATGCCTGATGGTGAGCAGTAAAAGCTATATTGGCAACCGGTTTGTTTTTCTTACGCTGGTATAACTGTATGGTTTCTTTTTCAAAGCAAATAATAGCAGTGGGGTTTTCTTGCTGCACCAGGTTGTTTAAGCGGCTTGTTTTAAGCCAGCTAAAGCCGGTAGGTTTGGTGTAAACAACCCGGCTATTGTCAGGTAAAGGGTGGGTTTGTTTGGCACAACTTATTATTATTAATTCATCGGCAGCAAAATGCCTTGCATACAGCATAAATAAATGCTCAAAAAAAGCGGCTCCCGGCTCACTTAATTGGTTGGCAAATGCAAAATCAACTAAAATTTTCATAAGTAATAATACCAGTAAAAAAACGTTTTAAGTAAGTACCCTTATCCGGCTTTCTATTAAAAACCTGAAAACCAATACCCGTTGCACAATTGTGCAGCACAAAGATGCATCCTGTTTCGGAATTTACGGTTCGTCGAAATCAGGTACTATCCCTTTGTAGTGGCATTGTTTTTGGGGTATTTTTGAATAGATAATCCGCATCCCGATTCACCAAAATACTGTACCTATGAAACAACATTACACTAAAATCCCTTTATTCGTGTTGTTCTTTACATTTTTAATTTATCATTCAAATGTAAAAGCACAATGTAGTTGCTCTGGTGGTGCTGCACCACTTACTGTGGTTTATGATACTTCTGGTCTTATTCCACCCGCCAACGATTCTACCATTTACAATTTCCCCCAGTTCAATCCATCTACAGGCACACTGGTTTGTGTTAACCTGGAAGCATGGGTAACGGCTGTTGTTAGAATGCGCCTGGAAAATGATGAAATTTACCCGGTAGAATACCGCATCCGGTATAACAGAACAGATAGAATTACCGGCACCGGTTTAAGCACAGCCCTGCAAAACACCTTAACCAAAAACTATGGGCCTTACCCGTTAACAGAGTCTGATGGCAACTATTTTACCGGTACCGATTTTAAATACATCGGGCCAGATACGGTTTTAAATAACAAACTTATTTCAACCACACTCTCCAGTAATATAGCGCCTTTTTTAGGTAGCGGGTTAGTATCCTATTCTTACCGCGTATCCGGCAATACGCAGGTAACAGGTAGCACCAATTATATTTTTTCAATTAACTCGGTAGACCGTTTACGTTTTCGTTTAACTTACCAGTATTGCCCCAATAATTTATTAGCTGCTTCCATAAAAGAGTTTGCCGCCGTAAAAAAATCACCGGCTGCCGTTCAGCTAAGCTGGGTAACAGAAAATGAAGTAAAAACCAATAGCTACGATATTGAAGTAAGTAAAGATGGCCGCAACTACAAAAACGTAAGCACTAAAAATGCAGTAGCCGGTAATACCGCCATCAATTACCATCATATTTATAATCTGGCTGCAACCGACGGAGGTAAATTGTTCTTCCGTATTAAACAAAAAACCGCACAGGGCACAAGGGTGTCTCCGGTTCAAATACTGGTGTTGGATGAAGCTGCACAAAGCTTTACCGTTTACCCCAACCCGGCCAGCAAACGATTTAATATAGAATGGAGCCAACCACAAACAGGCCCCATACTAGTAGAGGTGGTAAACAGCATGGGACAGCAGGTGTTTAGTAAAAATTACAACCTCAATGGCAGCACCATTATGAATGTAGATTTGCCCAATACCATTGGCCCCGGTTTATATTATATCAAAACAAAAGACACACAAACTAAAATACAACAGTTAACAAAGCTGGTTATAAATTAAAAACAACTCATTAACCTACAACTGCCCCGCCATCGGGGCAGTTTTTTTATGCAATAGGGGCCTGTATTTGACGTTTCTTTATTACTTTTGGTTTTTCAAGCTATTTAAATACTATTTTTGGTTCTGGCTTTTGTAACTCCAATGGGGCATCGTTGTGTCACTCACTTGTGCTGCAACTCTTTGAGCAACGCCTTTTATTAAACCCGCAGCAAAAAATTATTTTAAACCTTTTTGTGGTACACACTTAGCCAGTAAAAACAAATACAACAAACAGCATTTACTATTTTATGGAATATAATACCACCCGTAACCGGCTTATTATGCGTGAATATGGCAGGCATATTCAAAAAATGATTGAATACCTGTTAACCATAGAGGATAAAGAGAAGCGCCAGAAAAACGCCCATGCATTAATTGAGCTGATGGGTTTTTTAAACCCACACCTTAAAAACGTAGAAGATTTCCGTCATAAATTATGGGATCATTTGTTTTTAATATCAGACTTTAACCTGGTGGTAGAATCGCCCTACCCCATACCTACAGAAGAAACACTAAAAGCTAGGCCAGATCCTTTGCCTTATCCTAAGCGCTATCCTAAATTTTCGCACCTGGGTAAAAACCTTGAAATAGTAATTAATAAAGCCCTTAAAGAAGAAAACCCTGAGAAAAAACTGGGCTTTGCCAATGCCATAGCTTATTATATGAAGCTGGCCTATAATAACTGGCATAAAGAATTGGTGCATGATGATGGCATACAATCAGAATTAACCAACCTAACCGAAGGACAGTTAACCTTTACAAATACCCCTTTTGTAAAAGCTAACCGCTATAATGAAGCCAGCCGCGAAAGCAGGGGTGGTTATGGAGATTATAGAAACAAACGCAACCAAAAATTTCAGCCCAGGGGTGGCAGTAACGACCGCCGCGATAACCGGGGCGGCAACAATGACCGCCGCGATAACCGAAACGGTGGCGGCAATAACCCCAACAATAAGTTTAATAAGAAACGCTTTAAATAAAACCATTAAAAACCCTCTTTCTTTAAAGAGGGTTTTTTGTTTTAAATATATTTGTGCTTATTACATTAACAACAACCCAATAGTTGCTGTAACCACTGCCGATGAAGTGCTTGCGACGCAACGATGCCCCACCGGAGTGCTGAAGCCGGTATAAAAAAAATTGTATGAATGCATTTGAAGTAACCGGCGGAAAAAAACTGCAGGGTGCCATTACACCACAAGGCGCAAAAAACGAGGCATTACAAATTATTAGTGCAGTTTTGCTTTCGCCCGAAGCGATAACCATTAGTAATATACCCGATATTTTAGATGTTAACCTGTTAATAGAATTGCTGGGTGATATGGGCGTGAGCATTGAAAGGCCCCAGCGGGATACCTGTATTTTTAAAGCAGACAATGTAAATATTGATTATTTGCACAGTGAAGCTTTTAAAAAGAAAAGTGGTCGGTTGCGAGGTTCTGTTATGCTGGCCGGCCCCATGCTGGCACGGTTTAAAAAAGCTTTTATACCCAAGCCCGGCGGAGATAAAATTGGACGCCGCAGGCTAGATACCCATATTATTGGCTTTGGAAAATTAGGTGCCAGTTTTACCTATCATGCAGATGAAGGTTTTTTTCATTTAGATGGTTCTGCATTAAAAGGCACTTATATTTTATTAGATGAGCCCTCTGTTACG
>JANRMC010000007.1:0-18645 GCA_033761915.1 Flavihumibacter sp. | reverse complement strand
GGAACGGCATTTTTAAACTCGTCGTATGTTTTAACCCCGGCCAGTCTATGATCAGCCCCAAAAACCGTTTTGGCCCCTGTTTTTAGCAGGGCCTGGAAGATTTTTTCCTGATCTTCCAACGCGGTTTGCATTTCTTTTTTAACCTGTTTATATATGTATGCGGCAAATGGCCGGGCAAGGAAAGACTTGAATTTCATAGTACTTTTGTGAAGAAGGCAAAGATAATAAGCCCGCCAGTTCAGAAAGCGTTAATTATGAGTAAATAAAAATGTTTTTTCTGTTTGTCCGTATTGTTATTACACTTACCTTTGCACTCCTTAATTTAAAAGCTATGTTCGCAGTAGTAAAAATAGCCGGCCAGCAATTTAAAGTAGAAAATGGCCAAACCTTGTACGTTCCTCATGTAGATGGCAACGCAGGTGATGCAGTAGAATTTGCTGAAGTGTTGTTAGTAGACAACGAAGGCAAGTTATCAGTTGGCAGTGCTGTTAAAGCAACTGTAAAGGCTGAGATTGTTGACCAGGTGAAAGGCGATAAAGTAATTGCCTTTAAACACAAAAGAAGAAAAGGCTTTCGCAAGAAGCATGGTCACAGAACGCATTACACAAAAATCAAGATCAGCGCAATTGCATAATTAGTACCTCGGTATCTAATTGTAACCATACATTGAAGAATATCTAAACTCATTTATCATGGCACATAAAAAAGGTGAAGGTAGTGTAAAGAATGGCCGCGACTCTCAGAGCAAACGTCTGGGTGTTAAAATTTATGGTGGTCAGCCTGCTATCTCTGGAAACATCATCGTTCGTCAACGTGGCACCGTATATCATCCTGGTAAAAATGTAGGAGTTGGAAGAGACTTTACATTGTTTGCTTTAAGTGATGGTTTAGTTGAATTCAGAAAAACAAAGAACAACAAAACAGTTGTATCTGTTAACGCAGTTGCTGCGGAAGCTTAATTTTTTTTCTGAAATTTTCAAAAAAAATTTTTGCAGTTAAAAAGAAGTTTATATTTTTAACTTCGTTATTTCTTATTACTAACCATTTAAATTCAAAAAATCATGGCAACTAAGAAAAAAGCTGCAAAAAAAGCTGCTCCTAAAAAAGCTGCAAAGAAAGCTGCTCCAAAGAAAGCCGCTAAAAAAGCTGCTCCTAAAAAAGCCGCTAAGAAAGCTGCTAAGAAGAAGTAATCTTTCGAAGCTTCAAAAAATATCAAGTCCTGGCTTACGCCGGGACTTTTTAATTTAATACCCTGCCGTTTGAAAAACTTCTTTTTCCTTTTTGGTAAAAAATACTGTTATTCGCTCACTAATTAACCAGCCTGTTTTGATTCAGTTTCCAAATTGTAAAATTAACCTGGGGCTTAATGTTCTTGAAAAAAGAGCAGATGGGTTTCATAATATAGCCTCAGTATTTTATCCCATTCCCCTGCACGATGTGTTGGAATTGGTGCCAGCTACCGATGGTACTACCCGTTTATTTAATTATGGTCTGGCAGTTAATGGACCCGAAACCGAAAACCTTTGTTTTAAAGCTTACCAGCTAATTAAAGCCAAGTACCCACAAACACCAGCGGTGCATATACACCTCTATAAAAATATACCCATGGGGGCAGGCTTGGGTGGAGGATCGGCGAATGGGGCTTTTATGCTGATGGCCCTGAACAAGAAATTTAATTTGAATATAGCTGAAGCTGATTTGCTGAATATGGCATTAGCGTTAGGAAGCGATTGCCCCTTTTTTATTAAAAACCAACCGGTATTGGCAAGTGGCCGGGGTGAAATTTTAAGTCCGGTCCATATAGATCTTTCAGCATACCATTTTTTAATAGTAAACCCGGGCATACATATTAATACCGGCTGGGCATTTGCACAACTGCAACCACAAAAGCCATCATTAAATATTGCTGACTTAATTGAGGAGCCGGTAGCACATTGGAAAGACCGGTTAGTAAATGATTTTGAAGCAGCTGTTTTTAAACAACATCCTGTAATTGCACAACTCAAAGAACTGCTTTATAGTAAAGGAGCCGTATATGCTGCTATGACAGGTAGTGGCAGTACGGTTTTTGCTTTATTCACCAGCCCTGTAAAACCATCTTTAGATTTACCCGCAGCTTACAAAACCTTTTTTTTATGATTAATAATTTCCGTTTTTGGGGCGGAGTAAATAATTTACAGAGTAAAATTCTGTAGCTATGTTACCAGCCGGTTGGATCAGCCTTATCATTATTGCTGTTACGTTTGGGGTTTCTTATGCAGCATTTAAAAGCAGTAACCTGTTTGCGAAACTGGAGTTTGAAGTTGAGAAGATTTTACTGCATAAAGACTATAAACGCTTAGTTACTTCTGCTTTTGTGCACGTAAACTGGATGCACTTAATTTTTAACCTGGTTTCATTATTCTTTTTCAGTTTTGGATTGGAAGCCACTCTAGGCCCTATTGCATTTGTAATTATCTATTTTGCAAGCGTGGTTGGGGGCAACTTATTTGCATTACTTATTCATAAAAACAACAGCAGTTACAGTGTTGTAGGGGCATCGGGTGCCATTAACGGTATCATCTTCGCTTCTATTGCCGTAGACCCTTACATGAACATTTTGTTTTTACCCGGCTGGTTATTTGCCCTTATATATGTTGGGTTCTCTATTTATGGCATCCGTTCACAGCAATCTAATATCGGGCACGAATCGCACCTGGGTGGTGCTGTAATTGGAATGCTGGTAGCCATTTTATTTTATCCTACTGCCTTAACAAAAAACTGGTTGCCTATATTACTGGTTTTAATACCCTGCCTGGTTTTTATTTTTATTATACTGCGTAAACCTCATTGGCTGCTGGTGCAAAACACCTGGCACAATCAAAACTATAATTATACGGTGGACGATCGTTATAACTCAAAAATTAAAAACACCCAACAGGAAGTAGATCGCATTTTAGAAAAAATACACCGCAAGGGTATGAACAGCCTTAGCCGTAAAGAAAAAGAAATACTGGAAGAGTTCTCAAAAAAATAAAGACCGCAGCCCACTGCCTTGCCGCACAAGTGTGCGACGCAACAATGCTGACAGTTGTTGTTGTGCCGGTACCATAAAAATATTATCTTGCATCAAATTCTGGTATTATCCGCACTAAGGCAAACATATTGCACTTTCTTATTCTCAACTTAGATTTCCTCAATCATCGAGGATAAGGTTTGTTTTGTCCGCCATTGTGCGGACCCATTTGTTATTCCCCTATTTCTACATTTTTAAATTTATTTTTTATGCATACTACCATGCCGGTAAGCGAGGCAACACAATACTATTTAAATCTTGAAGACCGCTTTGGCGCACACAATTACCACCCACTACCTGTTGTATTAGAAAAAGGAGAAGGCGTTTTTTTATGGGATGTGGATGGCAAGCGTTACTACGATTTTTTAAGTGGCTACTCGGCCGTTAATCAGGGCCATTGTCACCCAAAAATTATTGAAGCATTGGTGCAGCAGGCCTCTCAGCTAACACTTACATCAAGAGCTTTTTATAATAACCGCCTGGGCGAATATGAAAAGTATATTACCAGCTATTTTGGTTATGATAAAGTGTTGCCCATGAATACGGGTGTGGAAGGCGGCGAAACGGCTATTAAATTAGCCCGCCGCTGGGCTTATACCCAAAAAGGTGTTGAAGACAATAAAGCCAAAATAATTTTTGCCGAACATAATTTCTGGGGCCGCACAATGGCTGCTATTTCTTCATCAACAGACCCCAGCAGTTATAAAAATTTTGGGCCTTATATGCCCGGCTTTGAATTGGTGCCTTACAATAATTTACCAGCACTTGAAAAAGCATTGCAGGATAAAAATGTTGCCGCCTTTATGGTAGAGCCTATACAAGGCGAAGCTGGCGTGGTGGTGCCCGACGAAGGTTATCTTACCGGTGTAAGACGTTTGTGCAGCGAGTACAATGTTTTGTTTATTGCAGACGAAATACAAACCGGTCTTGCCCGAACCGGTAAAATGCTGGCCTGCGATCATGAGAATGTACGACCCGATATTTTAATTTTAGGAAAAGCATTAAGCGGAGGCGTGTTACCTGTTAGTGCTGTACTGTGTGATGATGCAATTATGATGAATATAAAACCCGGCGAACACGGCAGTACCTATGGTGGCAACCCGCTTGCCTGCCAGGTGGCAATGGTTGCATTGCAGGTATTGAAAGATGAGGGTATGACAGAAAACGCAGCAGCTATGGGTGAACTTTTCAGAAAAGAAATGGCTGCACTAAAAAACAAACATATTCAATTAATACGTGGCAAAGGTTTATTAAATGCTATCGTGGTGGCACATCCCAACCCCGAAGCCGCATGGGATTTATGCCTGGCTCTAAAAGAAAATGGCCTGCTGGCCAAACCCACACATGGCGATAAAATACGTTTTGCACCACCGCTTTTAATTACACAATCACAGATACAGGAAAGCGTACAAATTATTAATAACAGCCTGCGTGCATTAGATTAAATTTTTATGTAACCAGCAGTGGTACTACTATCAGGCTTTACTTGCCACGCTCGGTTCATCAGCAGCACCCTGGTGATGCTTTTATTGTACGACAACAAAACCGTTATAGTTTCGTTTTATCGTAACTCTACTAAAGGCAGGTTTTCCTGCCTTTAGTAGTAAATTACAGGTAATAAATCTGTATTTTGGTACAGATTATGTATCACTAATGCTACCTATGCTTAACCGTAAACTCCTTAACCTTATCATTTGCTGCCTGCTAAGCAATCTAGCATTGGCTCAGGCCACCACCACTTCCTGCGGCCAAAAAGAAATTACCCAACAATTATACCTAAAGAACCCTGCCCTGCAACAGCTCAATAAACAAATTGAAGCGCAGCTGTATGAACGCAACAAAAAAATTGCCAGCGGAGAAATAATACCCCAACAAACCAATGCCGTGGTAACCTTACCGGTGGTGGTGCACATCATTCACAATGGCGGCGCAGAAAACATTACAGATGCACAGGTATTGGCCGGCATACAACATTTAAATGAAGCTTTTGCCAATATTGGTTATTATGATCCATCCAATGGTGTAAATACCGACATACAATTTTGTATGGCGCAGCGAGACCCCAACAACAATCCCACCAATGGTATCACCAGAGATGTATCTGCATACACCGTAATGGGCGGCCCCAGTTATTACAGCGACGATTTGAATGTAAAAAATATCAACCGCTGGAATCCGAAACAATACATTAATATCTGGTTGGTAAGAAGCATTCCCGGTAGTGTGGCAGGTTATGCTTACCTGCCCTCGGCACACGGTTTAAATATGGATGGTATTGTGCAGGAAGCAGCATTCTTTGGAAGCTCTTTCAGCAACGATGTGGTAATTATACATGAAATGGGGCATTACCTTGGCTTATACCATACGTTTGAAGGTGCTTGTACCAATAATGATTGTACAAAAGACGGAGACCTTGTATGTGATACGCCACCCGATCAGTCAACTGCCGGTGTGGGTTGTTCTGTAAATGTAAACAGTTGCACTACCGATGTGCTTTCTGGTTTTGCCACCGACCAGAATGATCTGAAAGAAGATTATATGGACTATGGCAACTTTAACTGCATGAAAGTATTTACAGCCGGCCAGGCCACACGTATGAACTGGATGATACAAAACGTACGTAAAAGCTTACTCAGTTCAAAAGCATGTATGCCCCCCTGCCCTGCGCTGGTAACTGCAGGTTTCTCAAACCCCGGCTCTACAGTTACAGCGGGTTCTTTGTTTACGTTCATTAACAGCTCTGTAAACGCCGCCAGTTATGAGTGGTATGTAAACGGTGTATTGCAAAGCACTGCTGTTAATTTTCCTTACACCTTTACAGCAACCGGAACTTATACTATAAAACTGGTGGCAAAGCCGGGCAGTGTTTTGTGTGATGAAGCTGTTGCCAGTTTTACAATTACAGCAGTTTGCGGCGTAACCACAAGCTTTACAAAATCAGCAACTACAGCAGTTTGTGGCAGCCCCATTAATTTTACCAATACCAGCAGTGGCGCCACAAATTATGAGTGGTATGTAAATGGCGTACTGCAAAGCACTGCTATCAATTTTTCTTATACCAACAGTAACGCCGGTAATTATTATATAAAGCTGGTAGCCATTAATACAATAGCCGGTTGCAGTAAAGAATATACAGATACAGTTGCTTTTACCTGCCCGGTAACAGCCAGCTTTACACCACTGAGTAATACTATTAAAGTAAATAACACTTTAACCTTTACCGGCACTGCCAGTGGCGCCAGCACTTATCAGTGGCTGGTTAATGGCGTACCTGCCGGAACCGGTTTAACACTCAGCTACACATTTACAACAGTGGGTGTGTATTATATAGAATTTATTGCCGGCAATGGCACTTGCGCCACCGTTGTAAAGGGTTTTGTAAATGTTACAGATGCCTGTGGCAACGGAAGGTATTTATTTATTAACCAATATCCGCAAGGCAGCTCTGCCAGTTTTAATGATCTGGCAACTACCAGCGATGGAGCGGTAACCGCAGGTCACACAACTATTGCCGGCATTCAGAAAGGTGCCATTACAAAATTAAGTTTCGACGGAAGTATAGTTTGGTCTAAATACTATATTGATTATTCAGATCTATACAAAATAGTGCCCACTAAAGATGGCGGTTACATTTCTATTGGTGGCACAAATAATACTGTAGCCCTGGAAGAAGCTATTTTAATTATTAAAATTAATGCAACCGGAGATGTAAGCTGGGTAAGAAAAATTGCTGAGCCGGATATTAAATACAACGGATCTGCCATTATTCAAACAGCTGATGGGAACTATGCTTTTTGTGGAAAGAAATACAATGGAAACGCAGCAGTTATTGGTAAACTGGATGCATCTGGAAATATTATCTGGCAAAACCTCTTTTCATTACAGGGGGGCGTCAGCTTTATACCTGCTGCTATTGCAGAAGATGCGGGTGATCTTATTATCACCGGAAATTCATCCTCTCAGGGTGGTGCTTATTCAGGTTATTTATTAAAACTCAGTTCTTCCGGTGTGCTGTTATGGTGCAAAACATACAACAGCGGGTTTACAGAAAACTTTAATAGCATCCAGATATTAAATGATGGTTACTATATCAATAATCAGCGTTCTGGTTTACTGGCCGGATATTTTGATCATGTTTTTATAAAAACAGACAAAAACGGTAATCTACTTTTTTCAAAATATATAAAACCTTATGGAAGTAACACCCTGGGCGGGTATGAATCCTTCATAGATAGTAATGGGAATATTATAAGCAGTACTACAGAAGAATGGGGCTTTGCAACACCCAATGTCCAGATTCAATCTATCAATCCGGTGCTTAATACCATTAATTTCTCCAAACGGTTTAACTATACCGGCAGAGAGAGAGTATTAGCACTCAGAAAATCTTTAACCCAGGGTTATTGGATGGCCGGTATCGCCATCAATCCAAACAGCCGGGGATTTGTCTTGCATGTAGACTCTTCAGGCCAGGCCGGCAGCTGTATACCAGAAAACATTTCATTAGAACTTCTAACGGCAAATTACAATACAAGAGTGGTTACCCCTTTCTCACAACTTCATTCAATAAATAGTAATGTAAACAGTATTGCCAATAATAATCCTACAAATAAAAACAATCTCTGTTCTTTTATACAATGCGATAGCGTACCCATACCCAAAGATACCTGTCTGCTTTGCAGCACCATCAATATTACCGGTGCAGATACCGTTTGCAATCTTGGTACTATTTATCCATACAACAGTAACCGGCCAATTAACTGTAACAAAAAAATTAACTGGAATATTGATCCTTCATTTGCTACTATTACCAGCAGCACAGACAGCACCATTAACCTGCAATTTTTAAAAGCCGGCGCTGTTTATTTATACGGCTCTTATAATAATAACTGCACCACCATAAAAGACAGCCTGCTCATTCATATACTGCTATCGCCCGGCACTATTAACCTGGGGCCCGATTTACAACTCTGCACCTTCAGCACAACACCATTAAATGCAGGCAGTGGTTTTAAAAATTATTTATGGAGCGATGGCTCAACAGACTCAACACTTACAGTCTTCACACCCGGTCAGTATTTTGTTACCGCCACCAATTATTGTGGTACACAATACAGCGATACCATCAACATTACATTAGCCACCAGTATCCCGTTTGACCTTGGCCCCGATCTTAAACTATGCAGCGGCGATTCTTTAACCCTTACAGCACCGGGCAGCTTTAGTAAATACCATTGGAGCAGTAATTACAATATCAGCAGCACCAGCACCCAAACCGTTACACTTTGGCCAATGGTAGATACCAGCTACAGCGTGTTGGCAGAAGTGGCAACAGGTTGTATTGTGATAGATACCGTACGTATAAAAGTATACACACCCGGCACCATCAACCTTGGTGCAGATACCAGCTTTTGTACAGGTCAATCCATTTTACTAACCGCGCCATCAGGGTATAGTAGTTATCTCTGGCAAAACGGATCAACCACTAGCAGCATTATTATTACACAACAAGGCACTTATTGGGTTAATGCTAAAGACACTAATAATTGTATTGCCAAAGACACCATGGTGGTACCAAATTTATATCCATTACCCATAATTAATTTAGGAAACGATATTGCCATTTGCGCCAACACCACGCATTCATTTGATGCAGGTAATGGTTTTAGCAATTACCTGTGGCAGGATGGTTCATCCGGCGCTGCTTATACAACTGCAACGGCAGGCACTTATTGGGTGCGTGTAACCAATACAAATAATTGTGCAGCCACAGATACTGTTGTTATTACCGCTATCAAACCTGCACCACAAAATTTTATTAGTAAGTATATAGAAATATGCCGCAATAAACCCACACCTGTTACCACCATCAGTAACTGGCAAACTTATAACTGGAGCAATGGCAGCACCAGCGATAGCATTACCCTAACCACGGCAGGTGTGTATTGGGTGCAGGTAACCAACGCCAATGGCTGTACCGGCAGAGACAGCTTTACCGTAGCGGTAAAAGAATGTTTAAAAGGTATTTTCTTTCCCAATGCTTTTACGCCTGGAAGCCAGGGTAACAATACATTTAAACCATTGGTGTATGCCAATATTGTAAGCTATCGTTTTGTAATCTACAACCGGTTCGGACAAAAAGTATTTGAAACCGCCGATATTAATAAAGGTTGGGATGGGCGCATTAACGGACAGCCACAAGCCCCCGGCACCTTTGCCTGGTTTTGTCAATACCAGTTTGTTAACGAAGCTGCTAAAACAGAAAAAGGCGCCATGATATTAATACGGTAATTTTTATGTTGCCGACTCTTGTACCACTATTAAACATCGTTGCGTCGCACACTTGTACCGCACAATAAGCTGCAACAATTTGCTGTGCTTGAATAGTCAGTTAAACTAATTACTATCTTTATCCCCATGGACACACACCTGCACCACGAGCATACAGAACAACACCTGCACAGCAGCGATTTTTTAACAGACATTGTTATTGGTATGAGCGACGGGTTGACGGTGCCCTTTGCATTAGCCGCCGGCTTAAGTGGTGCTGTTAGCAACACCAGTCTGATTATTGTAGCTGGCCTCGCAGAAATTGCGGCAGGTTCTATTGCTATGGGCCTGGGTGGCTACCTCTCTGGCAAAACAGAAATAGATCATTATAATAATGAACTGAAAAGAGAATACGATGAAGTGGAAAAACTGCCGCATAAAGAAAAAGAAGAAGTAAAAGAATTTTTTGCCGGTCTTGGTTTAAGCGAAGCATTACAGCAACAGGCCGTGGAAGAAATGACCAAAGACAAAGAGAAGTGGGTTGATTTTATGATGAAGTACGAATTGGGTTTAGACAAGCCTGATGCAAAGCGGGCCCGTAAAAGCGCATTTAATATTGGTCTATCTTATATTGTTGGTGGCATTGTGCCGCTGGCACCCTATTTCTTTATGGCAGAAGTAATGGATGCGTTAAAAATAAGTGCGGTGGTTACCCTGATAGCCTTATTTATATTTGGTTTCTTTAAAAGTAAAATTACAGGCATAAACCCCTGGTGGGGTGCATTAAGAGTTACAGTTATTGGTGCTATTGCAGCGGCCTGCGCCTTTGGGGTAGCTAAATTAATTGAGGGTGCCTGATTTTATATTGCCAGCACAGCCGTACGCCGAGTTACATTTTTAAGATTAATTACAAACTACGATCAGTTCAGTATCCATATATGTCCTGCTTCGAATTGCATCCATTGAGATTGAGACCTACTAAAATAATTATACAGTTGGTAATGTCCGGGTGTTTTGTTATTCAATCCGTATCTGTTGATTTTTTTGAAGATGGTAATAGCGAAAACTTTACTTTATTCTCGTCATAAAAAAAATCAGGGTCTTCCGGATTGTAATTCATGTATAAAAAAGTTTGATAGGCAATATCCTGCAGAGGTTCTTTTTCCCATAAATCAGAAGAGTAAACTATTTTTTCAGCTCCTTCATCAATTATATTAAATCCTAAGTGAAGGGTAATAACAGCTTCAGTTTGAGTTGCTCCATTATCTTTTAAGATTGATAAAATTTTATCCTCATTTCCGGTAAGTTCATCTATCCCTGCTTCTTTAAGAAAGTCGATAAATTTTCCAATTTGGGGATGTATTTTCATTTTATCGTTTAATTATATTATCAACTAGCACAAGTGTTCCGCCAAAGCTGATTACTTGTGACATTCTGATTTAGCCCGATTGCATCGGGAATTAGCATTACAAATGCTCAATTTTAAGAAGCCCATGCTGATTGATGCAATAATCTGTTACACTTCTGTATTTATAATGCTATCCCCTCCTCAGCATTGACTGTGCCTACGCTGTTTTAGATAGCTAAATTAATTGAAGCCGCCTGATTTTATATTGCCAGCACAGCCGTACGCCGAGTTACATTTTTAAGATTAATTACAAACTACGATGAGTTAGGACCAATTATAGGCATAACTCAAAAAGTGTATTAGATATTTTTTGTACTTCAAGAGGGTCATGAGTGATTTTAAAAACTGAACCATTCATATCAATCACTAAATAATTTCCATCTTCAATATCATGAATTGGATAATAACTATTTCCACAAATTTCCATTTTAAAAGTATTCTTAAGCATATTGAGTTTTTTTAATTTTTCATTTGGTAAAGAACCAACAATTTTTTCTATCTCTGTATAGTCGTTATTCAGAAAGTGCTTCTCCCAAATCTTAGAGACATCAATGGTTGCCAATTCAATATTTTCTATTTGTTCCCCTACTCCAAAACCCACAATTAGGCCTTCTGTAGTATATAATTCAACAATTACCTTTTCATTATTGTTATTCTTAAAGTGGATATTTTTTATCAAAAAATTCCCCTTTGTCGTATCACAAAGTTTTTGCCATGCGTCATTATTTATACCGAACACAAATGAATTTTCTCCGCCTACTCTGTTGGAAGCTATCCAAGCAAATGTTCCCGTTTCGAACTCCTGTTTGAACATAGGATAACTTGAATTTAATGCCTCGACAATAACACTTATAAACTGATTTTCTTTTTGGGTCAGCCCTCCTGCTTTCTTTTTCTTCTTATTAAATATGTTAAACATTAAATTTATTTTACTTTATTCTTAATTCTCAGCAGAGTCTCCCGCAGGGGACTCTGCGTTGTATTATCGATATAGAAGAAATAGTAAGGCATACTAACAATAAAGCGCAGATATGCCATGCTGCAATACCCGCCTTGCACACAACTTGCCAATAAAGTATATACCATTATATGAAATAATGGTATGTGTGTTTCGTAACTGGTGACAATCATTTCTTCTGCACCACTGCTAACGAGAGTTGCCAATAAAATGCTTACTTATATTATGACGCACAAGTGTGCGACGCAACAACTGTTGCCACTGGTTACCGCTGCTGGTAACAAAAAAGAAAACTATTTAGCAAGCGGCTTTTGCTTTACTTTAATATCGGGCACAAAACTCATGGCCAGCATTAATAAAGAAGCCGCCAGCATAATATAAAATGCAGGTAATAATTGCGGGCACTCTCCACTATAACAGCGGCTGAGTAAAAAATAATTTCTTACGCCCCATGCCACACAAAAACCCGTAACAAAAATATTGGTACGCTTGGCCCAAACAAAAGGCAGCAAAAAATTAATGGCCGCCAACACACTAAAAAAAATAGGCATCAGGCCGGGGCGGCCAAAATTATGTTTACCACTGGCACTCATACCACCAATAGTTAAATGAACGGTGGGTACACACAACCAGTTTAAATAACAGCAAACAATAATGATGATGGCTGCAGCCAAACCTATCCAGTTAGAATATTTCATTAGTAATTATTAAACGGCAAAAGAAGTTCCGCAGCCACAGGTTTTGCTGGCGTTGGGGTTGGTAAATGTAAAGCCGCGGGCATTCAGTCCTTCCTGCCAATCTATTTGCATGCCCAGCAGGTAAATACTTTGTGCCTTGTTCATGGTACAGGGTATGCCTTCAATGTCAAAACTATCATCGCCATCCTGTGGTGCATCAAAGCCCAGTACATAACTCATACCGCTGCAGCCGCCGCCTTTTACACCAATGCGCAATTTTTGCTGTGCATCAAAACCCGGTGCCTGCATTATACGTTTCAGTTCTGCCACTGCACCTGCTGTTAATGTTACCGGGGCTGTTGTAATTGTTTCCATCTGCCAAAAATTAGGTAGCAAAAATACAAACAAACGGGCAACTAAACGGTTTTCAATTAAACATGGGTTTTTGGCAGGCAGCCACTACTTTTGCTGAACTAATTAATCAATTACTTATGGATACCTCAACGATGATTCTGTTTGGTGTTGGCTTGTTTGCCGTTATTGGCGGGTTGTATTATTTTTTTTACAGCAAATAAAAAAAAGAAGTGGCTGCTGCCACACCGGCCGCTACTGCACCCCCACCACAACAATTGCAGTTGCAGGCTTATGAGCGGCTGGTTATTTTAGCAGAACGTGTGGCATTGCCCAACCTCATCAGCCGTTGTAACCAACCGGGCCTGGATAAAAATACCATGCAGCAATTACTGGTACAAACCATCCGGCAGGAGTTTGAGCACAATCTTTCTCAGCAGATTTATGTTTCTGCCGATGCCTGGAATGCCATCCGCACGTTTAAAGACCAAAACATTCATGTTATTAACCAGGTGGCTGCTATTTTACCCGCTACTGCCACCGGGGCCGATTTAAATAAAAATATTTTAGACGTTTTATTGCAACAACCACAAGGCAGCATGCACGGGCTGGTGCAGGAAGCCATTAGTTACGAGGCAAAAAAAATAATGCGGTAACCAGCGGTTGTTTTTCATGGCAACAGCCGTTGCTGGTTGAAAACCCCAATAGGATTTGTGTCAGGCTTTCGGGGCACCCTTCAACAGTATAATCATTACAAACTTCTTTATTCATTTGTTAACAATAACCCATGGCGTCAAAAAAAATAACTACCGATAGTAGCATAGACATTCAGCCCTGTTATTACTACCAGCATTTATACAATGGGGTGGTACCGGTTGCTTATGCAGAAAAACCGGGTGAGTTTCCTTTTACCCGCGGGGTGCAGGCAGATATGTATCGCGGTAAGTTATGGACCATGCGCCAGTATGCCGGCTTTAGTACAGCAGAAGAAAGTAATAAGCGCTATCATTATTTGCTAAAGCAGGGTGTAATGGGTTTAAGCGTGGCGTTTGATTTGCCTACGCAAATTGGTTACGATAGTGATCATGCACTGGCAGAAGGCGAAGTAGGCAAAGTAGGCGTGGCCATTGACAGCATAGAAGATATGCAAACTCTTTTTAAAGGCATTCAACTGGAAGATGTTTCCACCTCTATGACCATTAATGCCACCGGGTTTATTTTATTATCTTTTTATGTGGCATTGGCCAAACAGCAGGGAGCTGATTTAAAAAAGATAACAGGCACTATACAAAACGATATTTTAAAAGAATATGCCGCAAGAGGCACCTATATCTATCCACCCAAACCCTCTATGCGAATTATTACAGACATCTTTGAATGGTGCAGCCAGGATTTGCCAAAGTGGAATACCATTTCTATTTCCGGCTATCACATTCGGGAAGCAGGCAGCACAGCCGTGCAGGAAATAGCATTTACCCTAAGCAATGGTAAAGCTTATGTAAAAGCTGCCTTAGAAAAAGGCTTGGATATAAATGTTTTTGGCAAGCGACTTTCTTTTTTCTTTAACGCACATAACAACCTGTTTGAAGAAGTAGCCAAGTTCAGAGCGGCACGCAGAATGTGGGCACACATTATGAAAGAGCTGGGAGCTACAGATGAAAAAGCCATGATGCTGCGCTTTCATACCCAAACTGGGGGCAGCACTTTAACCGCACAGCAACCGCTTAACAATATTAGCCGCGTAACGGTGCAAACATTAGCCGCAGTATTGGGTGGCACACAAAGTTTACATACCAATGGGTACGATGAAGCCTTAAGTCTGCCAACAGAAGAAGCCGCCCGTATTGCTTTACGCACCCAGCAGGTGGTGGCCTTTGAAAGCGGCACCCCAGATACCGTAGACCCCCTGGCCGGAAGCTATTTTGTAGAAACACTTACCAACGAAATGGAAGCTGCCGCTACTGCCCTTATGCAAAAGATTGATGCCATGGGCGGCAGTGTAAGTGCTATTGAAGAAGGTTTTATACAGGATGAAATAGCCCGCAGTGCTTACGACTATCAGCGGCAGGTGGAAACCGGTGAAAAAATTATTGTAGGTGTAAACAAATTTCAGGTACAGGAAGAAAACAATACACCTGTATTTAAAATTGACGATAGCATAAGGGCCATGCAAACAGCCCGCCTGCAGCAATTACGTGCCTCAAGAGACCATGCAAAAGTAGACCAATGCCTGCAACTGTTAAATGACAAAGCAGTGAGTGGCGAAAACCTGATGCCTGCTGTTATTGAAGCCGTTGAAAATAAAATAACCCTGGGAGAAATAGCTGATGAACTGAGAAGTGTTTTTGGTGAGTATAAATAATTCTTATAACCCGAGTGGTCAGTTTCTATTCAAATTATTTTACTTACCACAGCCTCTCCATTAAAAGCATTAAATACACCATTACATCCACTGTGCGGCAAAAACATTAAACTCATGCCGCAGTTCGTTAATTATTTTTTCCAATGTGGTGTATTCTTCTTCCAGCTTTTTACGCAAGTCGCCAAAACGGCTATCTACATAACCAATATGTTGCTGCGCATCCGATGCCAGAAAATGAGCAAACTCTTTTATGTTATGCGAAAGCGTGTCTATATTGGTGCGCTGTAACACAAACTGATTTTGAAAATGCTCAATAGAAGCACCCAACGCAGGTTCTGTATTTTTGCCGGCCACTTCTTCCAGCCGGCGGGTAGCAACAAGCAATTCATCTTTATAAAAGGAAAGTGCTTTCAGCCAGGCATCGTAGCCATTGCCCGCATTGGAAATGGTGGTGTAGCTCATGCTTTAAATTTTACTGAAGTTAGCCCTTATTACAGGTATTTTGTTTGATATACGTCAGCCGCCCGGCTGATTAACTCCGCTGCTGCTGGTTTTGGTTTATGTACTACATTTAATTTATGATTTATGCCACCACGGTAAGCAATAACAAAGAGCTGGAGCAAATTATTGAACTGCAACAGCAAAATCTGAAACAGCACCTGAGTGCTGAAGAAAAACAAAGTCAGGGTTTTGTTACGGTAGTACACACACCGGCCATGCTGCAGCAAATGCACCACTATGGCGCCAGTATTATTGTAAAAGATAATGAGGCTTTGGCAGGTTATGCATTAACCATGATGAACGATTATAAAAACGATGTACCCGAATTGCTGGGTATGTTTGCAGTACTGGATGCACAGGAATGGAAGGGTAAAGGATTGCCAAACTATCGCTATTATGTGATGGGGCAAATCTGTGTAAGCAGCAATTACCGCGGGCAGGGTATATTTGATATGCTCTATCAAAAACACAAAGAAGTGTACCAGCCGCAGTTTGATTTACTGGTTACCGAAATTTCTACCAGCAACCACCGCTCTCAGCGGGCACACGAACGGGTGGGTTTTAAAACTATTTACACTTACCGAGATGTGATTGATGAATGGAATGTGGTGGTGTGGGATTGGTGCTGATGGCAGCACAGTTGTTTCAGTGTGCCCCCAAAAGCCACGCACCAATCGTTTCGGGGTTTTCAACGAGCAACCAATGCCCAACAGAAATACCAATGCCGGTTACTTAAAAAATACTATATTCATTTATACAAAATACGCATACATGAGAAAATACATTATTAGCAGTTGCTGTTGTTTGCTGGCGTTGGTTTTTACCAGTAAAGCACAAACCATACAGCAACAGGTTGATGCAAAATCAAAAGCAATTTTAGCAAAGGTTATTGAGTGGCGTCGTCACATCCATCAAAACCCCGAGCTGGGTAACCGGGAGTTTAAAACCATGGAATACATTGCCGCCCATTTAAAAAAACTGGGTATTGAAGTACAAACCGGTGTTGCAAAAACAGGTGTGGTGGGAATTTTAAAAGGTGGCAAACCCGGCCCCGTGGTGGCATTGCGGGCCGATATGGATGGACTGCCGGTTAAAGAAAGAGTAAATATTGCTTTTGCCTCTAAGGCAGTAAGTGAATACAACGGGCAACAGGTGGGTGTAATGCATGCCTGCGGCCACGATACGCATGTGGCAATTTTAATGGGCACTGCAGAAGTGCTGGCGGGTATGAAGAAAGATATTGCAGGTACGGTTAAGTTTGTTTTTCAACCAGCAGAAGAAGGCCCGCCCGGTAATGAAGAAGGCGGTGCACCTTTAATGGTAAAAGAAGGCGTAATGGATAACCCAAAAGTAGATGCCATGTTTGGCCTGCACATAAACAGCCAGACTGAAGTGGGTAATATTCTTTACAAGCCGGGTGCCACTATGGCCAGCAGCGATTGGTTTACTATTAAAGTAAAAGGCAAACAGGCGCATGGTTCTGCACCCTGGGGCAGTATTGACCCCGTTGTGGTAAGTGCCCAAATTATAAATGGATTGCAAACTATTGTAAGCCGCCAGGAAAATATTGTAAAAGCGCCGGTAGTAATTTCAGTAGGTAAAATACAAAGCGGTGTAAGAAGCAATATCATTCCGGAAGAAGCTATTATGGAAGGTACCATCCGTACTCTGGATGCAGAAATGCAAAAAGAAGTACATGCTAAAATAAAACGCACGGCAGAAAGTATTGCAGCCGCCAGCGGCGCTACGGTTGAAGTTACCATTGATACCAAAACACTGGTTACTTCTAACGATTCTTCTTTAACCGATTTAATGTTACCCTCATTGGTAAAAGCAGCTGGCAGCGATAAAGTAAAACTATCGCAATGGACTACCGGTGCTGAAGACTTTTCTTATTTTGGTGAAAAAGCACCATCGTTGTTCTTCTTTTTAGGTGGTATGCCCGCCGGCACCAACCCCAAAGATGCACCCGGCCACCACACGCCTGATTTTTATGTTGACGACAGCCAGTTGGATGTGGGTGTAAAAGCATTTTGCAACCTGGTGTTTGATTACGGTGTTTATAAAACCACCGGCGCAAAACCCGGCGGCGCCGATCAGAAGAAAAAAGGATATTAATTAGCCCCTCTTATTATACATAGCCCCGGTAATTACCGGGGTTTTTATTTTGTAACCAGCGGTAGTAACACAGTTGCAGCATTGTTGCTACGCTCAGTTCATCGGCTGATTACTAATTGAGCGCTATACAAAAATTTTAAACCGCTGGTGGCAGTATTTTGCTAAAGCCTCACGGTCATCGGGGTGTGCAATATCTATTAGCAGGCGGGCCCGCTGGCGCAGGTTTTTGCCAAACAAATAAGCCACTCCATATTCTGTTACCACATAGTGCACATGCCCGCGGGTGGTAACCACACCACCGCCTTCTTTTAAACACGGCACAATACGGGGAACGCCTTTTGCCGTGCGGCTTGTTAAAGCAATAATGGGTTTACCCCCTTCGCTTAAAGCTGCGCCGCGCATAAAGTCCATTTGTCCACCAATACCACTGTACTGATACTCGCCAATACTATCTGCACAAACCTGCCCGGTTAAATCAACTTCAACCGCACTGTTTATTGCAATTACTTTGGGGTTGCGGCGTATTACATGCGGGTCGTTTACATAATCAATATCTAAAAAAGCAAAAGCTGGGTTATCGTTTAAATAATCATACAATTGTTTTGTACCCACTGCAAAAGAAGTAACCGATTTATTAGGATGGATGCGTTTATGTTTATTATTAATTACATCTTTTTCCACCAGTTCAATAATACCATCGCTCAGCATTTCTGTGTGCACACCCAAATTTTTATGATTGCCCAGCAAACGCAATACCGCATCGGGTATGGTGCCAATGCCCATTTGCAGGGTGCTGCCATCTTCTATCAATCCGGCCACATAAGCACCAATTTTTAATTCGGTATCGCCCACTTTAGCTCCATAGTTTTCTTCTGGCAAAACAGCATCCTGCAATACCATTTTTGTAAACCGGTCGGTATGTATCATGCCATCTCCGTGGGTGCG
>JANRMC010000006.1:0-5941 GCA_033761915.1 Flavihumibacter sp. | reverse complement strand
TGTGGTTGTTAAATATGTTTGTAAAAATGTTTAAAAAGAACCATCATTTTAAGGCTTACGATTTGGGTATGGCTTCTTTAGAAATAAACACAATACTGGTAATTGTAATGTTTGTGTTGGGGGGCACTGCCAATGAAATTATTTATTGGCTCTTAGGTAACTCTGTTTTAAGCACTATTATTACAGGGTTGATTTTTTTATATATACTAACATTATTACTGCTATTTATAAAACGTGTATTTGAAATTAACTGGTGGCTTTCAATAATCTGCCTTCTGCTATTTTTAGCACTATATGGTTTAGTGATAGATCTTTTCAGGTTTATTTCTTTCGTAATTCTATTATAAGTAAGTAGCCGGTCAGGCTGCATTGGTTTCTCTAGGTTTATTCATACACCATTTTTCAAGCTTGGCCACCAGCTCGTCTAACTTTACCGGTTTACTGATGTAGTCATTCATACCTGCTACCAGGCATTCTTCCTGGTCTCCCTGCATGGTGTTGGCAGTAAGCGCAATAATGGCCGGTTGCCGTAAATCTTTTTTCCGTATTTCCCGGGTTGCTTCCAGCCCATCCATTTCAGGCATTTGCATATCCATTAAAACAATATCAAATTCACTTTCCATAACGGCTGCCACTGCCTCAAGGCCGTTTTCAACTATAGCAGGCTCATAACCAAGTTTTTTAAGAATGTGCAAAATCACCTGCTGGTTAATAAGGTTGTCTTCTGCAATAAGAATTTGTAATGGATACGATTCTGCAAAATTACCCGGTAGCTTTTCCTGTATGCTGGTTTCTTCTGACAGCGAATAGCCATTGGGCTGCAGGCCGCTTAGTAAATGCTTACTTAAAACGTGCTGCTTAATGGGTTTGGTTAAAATAGAATTAAACAGTTTGTGGTGTTCTTTTGCAAAATCGTTTCCAATTGAACTTAGTAAGATTACCGGCATTTTAGGAAACTTGTCCTTTATTGTTTGTGCCAGCTGTACGCCATCCATAAATGGCATTTGCATATCCGTTAATACAAGATTAAAGGAAGATTCGTTTTCAAGTATATCCAAAGCCTCCTGACCAGATTCTGCCAGCACCGGAATTAATTTCCATTGTTCTAACTGGCTTTTTAATATGGCCCGGTTGGTTACATTATCATCCACCACCAGAATTTTCCTGCCTTCAAGGTCGGCCATATTGTATTGCGTATAAGCCTGTAATTGGCGGGTACTCTTTTGTGTTTTTATAGTGAATGCAAAAACGGAGCCACGGCCTTCTTCACTGGTTACATAAATAGACCCCTGCATCAGCTTTACCAGTTTTTCAGAAATGGCCAGGCCAAGGCCGGTGCCTCCATACTTACGGGTGGTTGATGAATCTACCTGCGAGAAGGATTTAAACAAGCGGTTTATCTTATCTGCCGGAATACCAATACCGGTATCCCTTACTTCAAACTCCAAATCAATATCGCCATTAGCAGTAACTTGTTTAGTATGCACCGCCACAAACACTTCTCCTTTTTGTGTAAACTTCATAGCATTACCCACCAGATTGGTAAGTATTTGCCTTAACCGCAACCCATCGCCCACAATCTGTGCCGGCACATCCGGGTCAATCTGGTAAACAAGATCAATGCCTGTATGGGCCGCTTTGGTTCCAAAAATGTCTAATATATCTTCCACACAAACTCTTAAATCAAAATCATCCTTTTCCAATTCCATATTACCCGATTCTATTTTTGAAAAATCGAGAATATCATTAATAACATTCAGCAGGCTTTCGCCACAGGTGGTAATAGTTGTGGTAAACTCGCGTTGCTTATCGGTTAATGCTGTTTCAGATAAAAGAGAAGCCATACCAATAACACCATTCATAGGTGTTCTTATTTCATGGCTCATTGTTGCCAGAAAAACACTTTTAGCCTGGTTGGCCTGTTCGGCTTCCTGTCTTGCTTTTTCTGCATTCAGATATGCTTTCTCCAAAGCTTCTGCATTCAACCTTCTCTCTTCATTCAATACCGCTTCTTTCTGCAGGTGCCCCATTTCTATTGATTGCAATATTTGTATTTCGCTGTACTTTTTTAACTGGTACGCCCATAAGCCACAAATAAAAAATATAATTGCAGCTAGTAGCACATGTATAATAAAAGTTCGCAGCTCCAGTGTATCCAATTGTGTAAAGTACACTTCATCAATACCAATATTTTGCATATAACCCAATAACCCGTGATGCACCACCACCACCAACACCAGCGGTATTTGTAATTTCCAATTTTGGTAAGTTATTAAAACAGCACTGCCAATAAATGCAAAAAAATGCATTTCAAATAATCCGTGCATCTGGTAAATGTATTGTGCCATAAAAATGGCCAGCACCACACTCAATACATATTGGTATAAATCAGAATTAGGCAACGTATATTTTACCGAGTAATAAGCCAATAGCGATAGACTACCCACCCCAAGGGCAATACTCCAGGTGTCATAAAAAAACGCAAACAAAAAACCACCAATAAAGAAGCCGATGAGAAAATAATTCATCAATCGGTCAGAACGTTTTTTTACTTGCAGCTGAAAGGCTTTGGTTTGGGCTTTCAATTCAGCAGCACTGTTTTCAAATGTCAGGGTTTCCATTATTTAGTGCATTTAGGTAGTTGGCATCCGTAGGCTGTTAAGGCAAATTGGTTAAAGGCATACTTTTTATTTTGCAGTAACCCGCTTAAAGCCAGGCGGGCATACGCTGTTTTTTTATCGGTGCAATACCGGCTCTTATTATAATTTCCACGGTAAACTAACTGCTGCTCAGCATTCAGAATAACTGCTTGCGGAGTGGAATAAACACCACAGGCCGCAGCAATGGTTGAATCAAAATAGACCGGCATATCTATATCGTACTTTTCTCTTATCTCAGTTGCTGTAAATTGTTGAGGACTTAATACTACCATTGCAAAATTTACCTGAGTATGGTACTCTTTAACAAGCGCCTTAAAATGCGTGATATTAAACCGGGAACAAGGGCAGCCAGGGTTAAAAAAATGAATAAACAGGGGCTTGTTATTAGAGGGAATTTCAAGGGCGGCAAACTGTATCTGCCGGCCGGTGTCAACCTTTGTATAGTTAGCCGGAACGGGGGTGGGTAAATTATAAACAAACTCATTTCGCCAGAAAAGCGCAACTATTGCAGCAGCCAATGCTGTCAACCATAGTATAACCAGAGCCTGCGAACGCATTGTTTTTATTTAAAAACGATCTTTATATGAATTGCCACTTGCCGTAACCTGCTTTATTTTATTGGATACATTTAAAATAATTACAGACATACACATATACCATTAATACCACTCTGTCTGTACAAAATGAGATAATTTCAATTTTTAATGTCAATGATTTTGCTCAAGGTCAACCTAACTTTTATACAATGAAATTTAACCAGCTTTCCCCGCAACTGTATACCACACAACTTCAGCAATCGGTAGATTTTTATGTGAATGTGCTGGGCTTTTACTGCGCCGCATTTGTACCGGCATACAATTGGGCAAGGGTTCAAAGAGGCGGAGCTGATATAATGCTTTGTTTGCCTAACCAGCATACAGCGTTTGAGAAGCCCATTTTCACAGGCAGCTTTTATATTAATACAACCGGTATTGATGCACTCTGGGAAACCTTAAAAGATAAAGTACAGGTTTGCTATGGCATAGAAAATTTTGCATACGGCATGCGGGAGTTTGCTATTTATGATAACAATGGCTATCTCTTACAATTTGGAGAAGAAATACCCGACCAGCCATAAAAAAGCCGTTCTGCAGAACGGCTTTTAATCACATAAACTTTGAACCTAAATAATGCGGCAACATAGCCCGCCAGGTAGGCCAGTCGTGTTTCCACTCAGGCCCCCAAATATCCAGGTTGTACCAAATGCCTTTATTATATAATACACCACCAAACCTGCGGTTGGCATCAGGGTCTTCAAAAGCCCCGCTGCCGGTAACAATATGTATGTGGTGACTGGCTCTTATTTGTTGCAGTATAGCATGATCGGTAAGATTGGGCAAGTAATGCATGGGGCTGTTAAAGTACACATCGTCATCAAAATAGCCTTTGGTGTACTCACTTAAATCATACACCCCACTCATTGCCAAACAGCCATTAATAATATCGGGTCTCTTAAAAAACAGGTTAGCACTGTGCAGCGCTCCAAAGCTGGCACCACAGGTATAAATCATAGTATCTGTACTGGTACTGTTGCGTATAAACGGCACCACTTCATTGTAAACATAGCTATTCCATTGCTGGTGGCGCACTGCTTTATCCCGTGGATGCATATTATTGTTCATCCAGCTTTCATTATTAATGCTGTCAATTGAAAAAACTTTTACCCGGCCCGCTTCAATAAAAGGAGCCAGATGATCTATCAGCTGAAAGCGTTCATATTCAAGATAATCAGCTGCTGCAGTAGGTATCAGCAGTAAAGCAAAACCATAGTGTCCGTAGGTGGCTATCGGCATTTCCTTGTTTAAAGAGGGACTGTACCAACTCGTTAATTGTCGTTGCATAAACAGTTATTTGATACCTGAAAATAGCAATAAAAGGCAAATGGTGGCGTTATTTAAAAATTCCTGCCCTCAAAACTTTTAGATTTCTGCAAATTTTATTTACTTTGTAATCAACAGACGAATATAAGCCCCATCAGTTAGGCAAACCCCTTCCATCCAATCCGCAGAAAAGCAATCCGTTTCTCCCCTTGATCACGCCCTTTTCCGTACACTTCTTTATTTTTTAACGTAAAAATGGTTTGCTATGAAATTTGACATTACACACCACAGTACCGCTAAAATTGCCATCATTGTTATTGCATTATATGCAATTATTGCAGCGGTTACTTATTTTGCCTGGCAATAAACAATAAGCCACTTTATAAAAGTATTTTTCCGGTTGCATAAACCGGCTGGTAATTCTTTCTCCTTAAAAAAGAGAAAGAATTTTTTTTGCCAGCTATAGAACCCTGTTCAGCAGCCGTTGCGTCGCACACTGCAACTATGGTAAAAGGAATAGGACATAAGGTTTAAGGTCTTACGCCTTATGTTTTTTGGCTTATACCTATTCTTTTGTTGAAGTGTGCGACGCAAGGATGACGCTATGAAAAACAGTTGCTGGTTACCTAATTAAACCGATCTGGATTAAAAGGAGTAATATCCATACTGGTGGGTTTACCTTCTAAAATTTCGCTGACCAGTTTACCGGTGCCTGCACCCAAACTTAAACCCAGCATAGAGTGGCCCGTGGCCACCACCAGGTTATGCAATTTTTTTGAGCGGCCAATATAAGGCAGGCCATCTGCAGAAACGGGGCGATAGCCGTACCAGATTTTATCCATTGTTGGCATGGGTATATCAAACTGCGGGTAATATCTTTTTACTGCATCTAAAATACCCTGCACCCGGTTACTGCGTGGCGGTGTTTTATGAGAAGTAATTTCCATAGTACCGCCAAAACGAATTTTATTTCCATCCATGGGGGTTATGGCGGCACGGCCTTCTACCAGCACTGCGGGGTAGTTCACTTTATACGGAGAGTTTTCAAGAGTATAAGAATAACCACGGCCTGGCATCATTGCAACTTTTACACCCATTAAAGCCGCTACCTGCCGGCTCCACGAACCGGTTGCCAGCACTACCGCATCGGCCTCGTAGGCTGCTGTTTGTGTTATTAGCCGCGTTACTTTATTGGTGGCCGTTTCTATTTGTACCACTTCCTGGTTGGGTTGTAACTGCACCCCTGCTGTGGGCAGGTATTGCAGCAAACTCTGCATTAACTTATTAGGGTAGCAATGCGCATCGCAATTAAATAATATAGCGCCGCGGGCATTTAATTGGGTATGTGGTTCTAATGCCTGCAATTGGTCTTTGTTCAGCAGTTGGGTATCTGTCAATCCTATTTCATGGGCTTTTTCTATA
>JANRMC010000005.1:0-8290 GCA_033761915.1 Flavihumibacter sp. | reverse complement strand
CGTCGCACACTTCAGCAGTAGCAAGTGCAGCATCTATCAAAAAAACGGCTGCTAACTATTTAATGAAATATATTTTACAATCAGGTGAATCACCCCAAAGGGTGGCTCACATCTTTACTTGTGAACGAAAGTTAACTCAGTATATAAAATCTTGAATGTTTTAAATCGACATGTAACAGCACCTTGGGGATAAAATAATAATCTATATTTGTTAATCTTAATCATTAAACCATTTATCATGAAACCATCACTTTTATTTGCATGCTTATTATTTGCAATAAGCATTTTCTCTTGTAAAAAACAACTAAGTAAAGAGAGCCTTAAACTTTCAGATGAACAATTATCCGCATTTAACAATCCAAGTAATTGCACAACAAATGAATGCCTGTTGTATGCGCTATTATCCGGTGGCGGCAGAAGCTCTGCCCTTCAATGTGAGCCATTTACTACACCTTTATTAAGCAATGGCATGCTCCACTTCATTAACAGAAAAGAGCATGACTTTTATTTAACTGCACTTGACAGTTTGTCCGCCAAATGGGACTATGATGCTTATCCCGATTATTTCGACACGCCAAACGAAATAAACCATCTGGGAGACGAAGCATACAATGCTGTTGATTCAGTTCTTAATTTCGTTTCTTTAAGAAAAAAAAATAGAAACTTACGAATATGAGAATGACAATTATAAGGATACTATCAGAATTCTAATAAATGATCCCTTTCTTAATAAAACCCTAAACAACAACTATGAAATTCAAATAGGCGACACAATATTTAAATACTTATCGGATGATAACATTGCTGTAATTCTAAATAACGATTTTAGCATTCTATCAAAATTAAGAAATGAGATTGTGCCGATTAGTAATAACCTTTATATATTTAACGAAGTTGAAGGCATATTTATTCCTACACAAACAGACGATGGAACTCAGGTTATGAATACAAAGTATCTTGACACCTGGATAGACAGAGACAGAGTTGATGTAAATATTGTAAAACTACACACAAGATCGTATTATCAAGGAATCTATGGGACACTTCCAGCTTTAACTGACATTGAAATTAATTGGGGAGACGGCAGTCCGATAGAAACTTTTACAAATGCTGGCAGAGAAACTTTTCCACATCACTATAGCAATGCCAACTTACAGCCAGGTCAAATTGCCACTTATAATATTACTTTAAAAGCAAAATTCACCTACCCCGACGACTTTGACAACGACCCTCCTGTTTACAGAAATTTTACGGTAACTATACAAAAAGACGCAATTACTGATTGCTTAAAAAAGAAAGCTTCCAGAGAAATTGAAGCCAAGTTTTTTTCTTATAATGGTTCTTCATATTCAGTTTCTGGAGAAATAGGGAGGCATTGCTCTACTTGTTGGAAATTATTTCGGTCGCAAGAAAATAGGTTACTTTGGGCTACATCCATATTTAAAAAAGCTAATAGTAAAGGAAATTATAAAAAATGTAGACCTTTAAATGAATTAAAGGCTGTACTTTATGCAAAAGTATTTTATAACTGTACTGACATTCGTGAGGAAATTAAAGTTAGTAGTTCAAAGAAAAAGAAAGTAATTGAGGTAGAATTTAATCCCAAATTTGATGATTCGAGAGACTGGTTTACTACAAAAAATGCTCTATACCAAGTAAGAGCCGATGTGTTAGCCACCTATCCAATTCCAACTGGTCCTGTTATCGCTGAAGGTCGTTTTGGAGAACCACTATACAAATAAACATACTTATAATGTCACAAAAAATTTCTTTTTTTTGTCTGCTTTTATTCTTTATTAATTATTCCCAAGCACAATACTCGATAAGTATTGAATATGGTAGGGCTTGGCATCAATTTAAATTACAAGACCCTGCGAACGGGCTTTCTAAACACAAGTATAATTATAACCCCTTTGCTGGTATTACAGTGCAGAAAACCCGCAAGAAAAATTGGGATTATGATTTTGGACTTTATTTTACGCCCTATTACCACCAGTTTAATACCAGTCAGTACAATTCAACTTTCCCTGAAACCTATGCTTCTTTACAGGCGGGCTTTGCTTTTTGCTATGCCCCAAAAAACAAACCGGGCAAACTAAAGGCCCTTCCTTATGCGGGCCTTAATGTAGGGTATATTTTCAGAAATGATTTAGAATACAGCAGTGTATTTTTGGATATTACTACTGGTTCTGTTACGCCTATGACCAAAGGCACGGTTAATTATTCTCGTGTTATGGCGGGTTTAAAAACGGGGGTAAAATTGCAATACCAACTATCTAAGCGCATTGCAATAACAGCAAATGCAGAATATTTAAAAGGGCTGTTTCGTATTTATAAATACGATTTTTTATATAATAACGGCAGCGGCGCTAATGATACAAAAGGCCAACTAACAGCATCCGGAGATTTATTAAACCTGAGAGGTGGATTAAAAGTAAATTTAGGTAACTAATTATATAAGATAATAGACAAAAGAACAAGTCACCTCAAAAGGGTGGCTTGTTCTTTTATACTTAACTCTGGTAAAAAAATTTATACATTGAGTGGCTTACACAACCAACAATAACATGCTCTGTTCAGCAAAGCGTTGCCGCTGAAGGGTGCGACGCAACGGCTGTTGAATAGCATTACCACAGTTGGTAAACCAAACAAAAAAAATACTATATTCATTATTCAACTAACTGTTTATGAAGATTCTTGAAATTAAAGTTTTAAAAGGCCCTAATTACTGGAGTGTACGCCGGCTGAAACTGGTGCAAATGAAACTGGATCTGGAAGCCATGGAGCAGCGCCCCACTAATAAGATTGATGGTTTTAGGCAGCGATTGGAAAAAATGTTTCCTACCATGATTGAACACCGCTGCAGTGAAGCGATGCGGGGTGGTTTTTTTAAACGGGTGGATGAAGGCACGTGGATGGGGCATGTAATTGAGCATATAGCGTTAGAACTGCAAACACTGGCAGGAATGGATACCGGTTTTGGCCGCACCCGTGGCGCCGGTGAAGAAGGCGTATATTATGTGGTGTTTAGTTATATGGAAGAAGATGCCGGTGTATATGCTGCCAAAGCCAGTGTGCGTATTGCGCAGGCTTTAATTGATGGCACCCCATATAACTTAGAAGAAGACATACAACAGTTGCGTGAAATAAGAGAAGATACCAGACTGGGACCTTCTACCGGCTGTATTGTAGATGAGGCCGTGAAAAGAGGTATTCCTTTTATACGGTTAAACAAACAAAGCCTGGTGCAATTGGGTTATGGGGTGCACCAGAAAAGAATACGGGCCACCATTGCCAGCACCACCGGAAATATTGCAGTGGATATTGCCTGCGATAAAGAAGAAACCAAAGCCTTATTAGAAGCGGCAGAAATACCCGTGCCCCGGGGCACTGTTATACGCAGCGAAGCGGGTTTAAAAGATGCCGTGGATAAATATGGCTACCCGCTGGTAATAAAACCCATTGATGGTAACCATGGCAAAGGCAACACCACCAATATTACCACCTGGGAGCAGGCCTTAAAAGCGCTGGAAGCTGCCCAGAAATACGGACGCAGTGTAATTGTAGAGCGTTTTATTACTGGTTTTGATTTTAGAATTTTAGTAATCAATTACAAATTTATTTGTGCTGCATTACGCACCCCCGCCAGTGTGGTGGGCGATGGTGCTAATACCATTCAATGGTTGATTGATGCTACCAATAAAGACCCGCGAAGAGGTTATGGTCATGAAAAAGTATTAACCCAAATTACTATTGATCAGTTTACGCAAAAGATGCTGGATGAAAAAGGATATACATTAGAAACCGTTCCGGCAAAAGGAGAACTGGTGTTGCTGAAGCCTACGGCCAATCTTTCTACCGGCGGCACTTCTACGGATGTTACCGATGAGGTGCACCCTGCTAATATTTTTATGTGCGAACGCATTGCAAAAATTATTGGCCTGGATATTTGTGGTATTGATATTATGGCGGCTGATTTACGCACCCCGGTATCAGAAAACGGCGGTGCCATATTAGAAGTGAATGCCGCCCCCGGTTTTAGAATGCATATTGAACCAGCAGAGGGTTTGCCCCGTAATGTGGCAGAACCGGTAATTGATATGCTGTTTCCTAAAGGCAGCACAGGCCGCATACCCATTATTGCCATTACCGGCACCAATGGTAAAACCACCACCACCCGGCTTACATCATATATCGCTAAAAGTGCTGGTAAAAAAGTAGGCTATACCACCAGTGATGGGGTATATATACAAAACCAGCTGATGATGAAAGGCGATTGCACCGGGCCGGTATCGAGCCAGTTTGTATTGAAAGACCCCACCGTAGATTTTGCTGTATTAGAATGCGCAAGGGGTGGTATTTTAAAAAGCGGCTTGGCTTTTCAAAACTGTGATGTGGCCATTGTTACCAATGTAGCCGCCGATCATATTGGTCTGGGTGGCATTAATACGGTTGAACAAATGGCCAAGGTAAAAGCGGTAGTGCCGGAAACAGTATTTCCGCATGGCTATGCTGTTTTAAATGCCGATGACGATTTGGTGTATGCTATGAAAGATGATTTGAAATGCAATATTGCTTTATTCAGTATGGATGAAAATAACCCGCGTATTAAAGCGCATTGCAGCGAAGGTGGATTGGCCACTGTTTTTGAAAATGGTTTTGTAAGTATTTTAAAAGGCACCTGGAAAATACGGGTGATGCATGTGAAAGACATACCACTTACTTATGAGGGCAAGGCCGTGCATAATATTGCCAACTGTTTACCATCGGTAATGGCCACCTACCTCTTCAGAGATATTACTATTGAAGACATACGGGCTGCACTTACTTCTTTTGTGCCCAGCAGCACCCAAACACCGGGTCGTTTGAACTTTTTTCATTTTAAAAACTTTACCATGCTGGCCGATTTTGCCCATAACCCGCATGGCTTACAATTACTCTGCGAGTTTGTAAAGCAATTAGACTACCCGGCTAAAGTGGGTGTTATCAGCGGCACGGGAGACAGAAGGGATGAAGACATCCGCGAACTGGGTGCCATTAGCGGACAGTACTTTGATGAAATAATTATGCGTTGCGATAAAAACCTGCGTGGCCGCACAGCAGAAGAAATTATGAACCTGCTGGAAGAGGGCATACGACAGGTAAACCCCAGTATTAAGATTACAAAAATTGCCAACGAAAACCAGGCGCTGGAATATATTTATGCCAACCCCATACCCGGAGCCTTGTACACAGTAATGTGTGATGTGGTGGCAGGTGCGCTGGATAAAATAAGCGAATTAAAAGAGCGGGAGACAAACACCTCTAAAACAGCCATGGCTTAAAATAAAAATCTCCCGTTCTGTTAGAACGGGAGACCTTCTTGCAAGAAGTAAATATTTATAATCGGGGTTACGATTACTTCTTAGCAGCTGTATCAGTTACGGCAGCTTTAACTGTATCTACAACTGCAGCAGCAGCTGTATCAATTTTAGCAGCAGCAGTATCAACTGCAGAACTTACAGCAGCAGCAGCTGTGTCAGCAGCAGCAGCAGCAGTTTCAGCACCACTGTTACAAGCTACAAATACGGTAGCGATAGCAAGGATTGCAAATAATTTTTTCATTACACTTTGGTTTTAAAAATTTTTAAACAGCGGCAAAGGTATTGGGTTTTGCCAAATAACCAAATTTTGGCAGCTGTTTTTTATCTAATTGTAGTTATTTCAAACGGTTGCGGCCGTTTCAACACTTAATTTATCAGATAATTCTTTCTCTTAATTTGTTTCAATACACTGCCGGCAACCTTATTTACCCGCCCCTTCCATTAACTCTACACTTCGGTTTATAAAGCTGGTTAGCTGGCTTCCGTTTAAAAGTCCCTGGCTCAACAAGGCAAGATCTGCCAGGTTTTGAACCATTTTTTCTTGTTGCTCTGGCTGTTGCTTCAAAATAACATCGCGGTAAATGGCATGGTTGCCGTTTACTGTAAGCGTTACTTCATCGGGCATGTTTGCGTAAAAGCTGCCCATTGGGCCACTGACCGCTGCCATGTCTTTCATACGACGCATAAACTCTGGGCGGGTAGCCACTACCGGCGGTGTATCCAAACTTAGCCCTTTTACATCTACCGTTACCTGCAGTTTGCTTTCCTGTTTTTCAAATAACTCTTTTACCTGCTTTACCTCTTCGTTGCTTAAAGCGCAATCTGCATTTTCTTTTTTATCAATTAAGTTATCGGCTATCTCTGCATCTACACGGGTAAAATGCACATCGCTCCATTTCATCTCCATCTGGTTAATAAAAGCGGCATCCACCAGGGTTTCCATCTTTACCACAAAATAGCCGCGGCTCTGTGCTTCTTTTATAAACGAATCTTGTTGCACCGGATTGGTAGTATATAATATAACCAGTTTGCCCTCTTTGTTTTTTTGTAGCGCCGTTGCTGCAGCACGGTACTCTTCCAGTGTATAAAATTTACTGCCTGCCACATCTTCCATTACAAAAAACTGATTGGCTTTTTCCAGAAATTTATCATCCGTCATCATTCCATACTTTACAAATAACCCCAGACTATCCCATTTCTCTTCAAATGAACTACGATCGTTTCTGAAAATTTCTTCCAGTTTATCGGCTACTTTTTTAGTAATGTAGTTGTTTATCTTTTTTACGTTGGGGTCTCCCTGCAAATAGCTGCGGCTCACATTCAGCGGAATGTCAGGACTGTCAATTACACCCTGCAACAGCATTAAGAACTCCGGCACAATATCTTTTACTTCATCGGTTACAAAAACCTGGTTACAGTATAGTTGTATTTTATCTTTTTGTATTTCGTAGCTCTGTTTAATTTTTGGGAAGTACAAAATACCCGTAAGGTTAAAGGGATAATCCACATTCAGGTGTATCCAAAACAAAGGCGGCTCATTGTAAGGATACAGTTCTTTATAAAATGCCTGATAATCTTCCGGCTTCAGTTCGCTGGGCTTTTTAGTCCATGCAGGATTGGTATTATTTAATTGCTCATTTTCAAAATAAACAGCAACCGATAAAAAGCGACAGAATTTTTTTAGAATGCTGCTGATACGTTCTGCTTCTAAAAACTCCAGGCTTTCTTCATTCAGGTGCAACACAATATCGGTACCGCGGTTTTCTTTGGTAGCGGCCTCTATTGCATATTCGGTGCTGCCATCACAACTCCATTTAACTGCTTCGCTGTTTTCTTTAAAACTTTTACTGATTACTTCCACTTTCTCACTCACCATAAAAGCCGAGTAAAAGCCCAAACCAAATTTGCCAATAATATTTCCTTCTGTTTGGCCCTTGTATTTATTTACAAATTCTTCAGCGCCACTTAAAGCCACCTGGTTAATATATTTGTCTACTTCTTCTGCTGTCATACCCAATCCACGATCACTGATGGTAAGTGTTTTGGCGGCGGCATCTATTACCACATCAATACGCAATTCACCCAGTTCTCCCTTTGCCTCTCCAATAGACGATAAGGTTTTTAATTTTTGCGTGGCATCTACAGCGTTACTTACCAGTTCCCGCAAAAAAATCTCGTGGTCGCTGTATAAAAACTTTTTAATAATGGGGAAAATATTTTCCGTTTGTACCCGGATGTTTCCTTTTTGCATAAATCTTTTTTTTGATATCAAACAATAGTACTCTGTTCAACTGCCGTTCTGCCCCTAAAGGCTGACACCAGTACGGTGGTGCTGCCGGCAACAGGCATGGTGCTGCAGGTCAAACACAATGCCATTAGCCTCATAATGCAACGTATAAGAAATTTTGACAGCACTTTTCTTAAAACCAGGTTCTTGCTGGCAGTTTTTTGGCAGCCAGTCAATTTATTAACTGGCAGTTTTTAGGGGTGCTGCATGGCATTATGGGGCACAAGAGTGCGACGCAACGATGCTGATAGTAGCTGTACAGCTGGTTACAAAATACCCAACACCCATGGTTTGATTGTTAATAATTATTTTACCTGTCAGCACCCTTATTAGTACCTAAATAAGGTTAGTTTTGCTCTTCCAAATTTCTACTGAAATACAATACCCATAAAGCCTGCCACCGTAAACACGGTCTTGTTGATCCTGCCCTTTCAATCCTTTTCTAAAACTATTTAAATCACGTATGAAGAAACATTACACATTAATGTTGGCAATGGTTTTTGCCATTTTTTCTGCAGCTACTGCACAAATTAGTTTAACCGGCACCAACTACACGCAAGATTTTAATACGCTTGCCAATACCGGTACATCTACCACATTACCTGCGGGCTGGCTTTTATTTGAAACCGGCGGCACCAAT
>JANRMC010000004.1:0-2703 GCA_033761915.1 Flavihumibacter sp. | reverse complement strand
ATTATAGAGAAGGCTCTTTAAGTGAATTAACAGGACTGGAAAATAACATAACGCAAATTCGCTACGTGAAAATCAAATAAAATTCTATGAAAAATGACTCTCAGAATATGAATGACATACCAGAATACAAAAAAAAATTATCTAAATCGTATCCCATTGGCGAACCCCATCATTGTTTAGTAAAATCTGCTGCATAATTTTGCGGTAGCAATAGATGTAGGTCTTGCACAGGAGTACTGTTGATGTTTTCAAATAGGTGAGTTAACCACTTTTCCGGATTGGTGTTGTGTAGTCTGCATGTAGCAAATAGACTATACAACATGGCGGCATCCTGTGCTCTTTCATGGCTTCCCGCGAATAAATAGTTTTTGCGTCCCAGTGCCACAGGGCGTATGCTGTTTTCGATCAGGTTATTGTCTATCTGCAAAATGCCATCAGTGGTAAACAGGCATAACTTAGCCCATCGCTTTAATGTATAGGCGATTGCCTTACCCATCGGACTACCCGGCAATGTTTTTGTAAGCAACGCTTTCAATATTTGCTCTAATGCGTTTAATATGGGTACAGTTTGCTGTTGCCGATGATTTTTGATTTGCTCAGGAGCAAAGTTTTGTTCCCTGCAATGCGATTCTATTTGGTACAACTGCTGTATTTGGTCTAATACCTTTTCTGCATTGGCATTATCATACTCTTTGGCTTCATAAAATTTTCTCCTGGCATGTGCCCAGCAACACAGGGTAGTTACGCCTTCTATCTTATCAAAGGTTTCATAAGCATCATAGCCATCTGTTTGCAGATAGCCTTTAAAGTTATGCAGCATTGCCTTGGGATACAATGCCCCTCTGCCAGGCTGATAATCGAACAACACTAATTTTTGTTGCGTATTGTAGTACACCCAGTAAAATCCTTTATGGGTAGTTCCTTTTTTGTCTTTGTCCAGCACCTTGATGGTTGTCTCATCTGCATTGAGATAGCTGGTATTTAAAACCTCTTTGCAATGCAGGTTGTATACAGGTTCTATCAGCGCAACAGCCCCTTTCATCCAGCCCGATACCGTGCTGTGATTCATCGTGACATTTTGTCTTTTAAATATTTCAAGTTGGCGATATACCGGCTGATGATCTACAAATTTGCTCACCAGCAAATGAGTAAGCAATGAGGCACCTGCAATAGATTTTTCTAATGGAACGGCTGGTAATGGCGCAATCACCCGTTTGGCTGTTAACCCGTCTGCGGAGGGCTTTATATACTCCGGACGTACAAATTGTTTTACAAACAGCTCACCGGGCTGATACTCCAACTGCTCGGTTACTTCTTTGCTTACCGGCTGTAAAGTACTTACATCTTCATCAGGCTGTAAAGTGATCACCTCACGGCGAAGCTTATCCGGCAATGGATTACGGCCGGGATGTTTTATGGTGAGTGTGGTTTGTTTTTTTTCAAATGATTTTATCAGCGTGGTTTTTACTACTGTATGTTCACCCAATTTATCATCAGGGAACAGGTCTGGTTGCACCATACCGGTGTGGGAGGATACTATAAATTTTTCCCCCTTACTGCCGAAAATCATTTTTTTAAGCTCGGCTAATTGCAATTGAAGCGATTGTATTTGTAGCTGAGATTGCTCGTAAAGTGCTTTGTAATCGGTATGTGTAAGGGGTGTTTCGATGTGTACTTTAGCAGCAAACATTATGCCGTAGTGGCGGTTAATGAAAATCTTTTTCTGTGCCGAATACTTTTTAATACCACGCCCTGCAAAATATATTGCAGTTGTTGTGCGGTGATGTTGTAATGACCTTCCTCATTTGTTACAGGTCGCTCAAAACTGCCACGCTCCAACCCTTTTTCATACAAGGCGAAGCCGTCATTATCCCATTGCAGTAACTTTATTTTGTTTGCTCTTTTGCCTATGAAAATAAATACATCACCGCTGAGCACATCACGGTTCATTTCATTGCGAACCAGTCCGCTTAAACTATAAGCACCTTTGCGCATGTCGGTAATACCATTGTAATAAAAGTAGCGGCAACCTGGACTCAAATGCAGCATACCAATGCTTTTATGGTAGCTACGTTTATTTCGCCGGTAAAACAAAGTTCCACGCCATTGGGGTAAGTAATTTCTACAGATGCCCTTTTTGCAATGCTTATTGCTGTAAATCCAGGAGCTTTATTTTCTCCCTGAAGTTTCTTTGACCAATAATAGTAACCTGATTTTACTATCCCGTTTTGTAAACAGTATTCAGCAACGGTTAATCCGCTTTTGCTACATAAATCTATATGATGGCGCATCTGATCTGACTTTCGATGATTTTTATTTTCCATCAGGCAAAGTTCTTATCCCGCATCTTAATCAACAATATGGGGTTGCTCAATGGGATACGGTAAAGTGAGGCCAAAGCTAAACCAATGGGATATGCTAGAGTTATAATTACCATTTTCTAAATATTCCAATTCCTTTTTTAAAAACTCCTTATAAACTTCATTTTCCGCTTCTTTCAGTTCTTTGTTTAGAATTTCTGTTGAATCAGTTTTATTATTCTCGAAATACTTACTTAAAGTACTTAGATAAATATCTCTGGGTATTAGTAAATCAGTAAGGTTTTTTTTTCGAAAAATATTCATTGCTTCCGATTGTCTATGTTCATACTTTATTGAACCACTATTTATTTTATTATACCGTATAGTTAATCCAATATCATTG
>JANRMC010000003.1:0-23872 GCA_033761915.1 Flavihumibacter sp. | reverse complement strand
GTCAACAAAATAGCTTAAAGAAGTATTTAAGGTTGGGTTAAAAGCGTAATTACCACTTGCAACAAGCCAATTATAAAACCCAGCACACCACCAATTATTTCAACAAACCGAAATTCTTTACTCATTATCTGGTAAAGTATTGCCTCCAGTTTATCGGTACTAAAGCCGCTTACTTTGTTTACTACAATACGCTCCAGGTCTAAGTCATGCTGCAAACTGCCCATATAATTTTTCATAATTACCGGAAACAGGCTTTCCAGTTCTTTTAAAAAAATGCCCTTAAGCTGTTCTATGGTTTTATCGCCAATAAACATGCTTATTACAGGCATTGCTTCGCTTAGTTTAACTCTTAAGAAATTATCAATATGCGTTTCTACAACGGGCATTATTTTTTTAAGGTTATCGGCACTGGTAATTTTTTGTTCTATATCAGAAAACGATAATAACTCCTGACTTACCAGCCTACCCAGTTTTTCTGCAAACTGCTGCTGCCGTTTTGGAAAAATGCCATGTATTGTTATGCCCAATATTTTTTTGGGTTCTTTGGGGTGAAACAACATTTTTATAGCAATCCAGTTGGTAAACCAACCGATGAAAGCAGAAATGATGGGTATTAACACTAACCAATAATTCATATACGTTTTTTTGTGTTGCAAAGAAAACTAAAAACTGTATTGCTTGCTTACTTTAATATGCCCAAATATGCATTGCTGCTGAAGGGTGCGACGCAACCGGGGTTGAAGCGGAATACAAATGCCGGCAACATAAAAAACATTCTTAAAAACAATGCGGTTGATTTTTTGTGCGAACTGCATTTTCTATTATTTTTGCCGTCTAAACGGTAGCCATAGCTCAGCTGGTTAGAGCATCAGATTGTGGTTCTGAGGGTCGTGGGTTCGAACCCCATTGGTTACCCAAACAAGAAACCGGGGCATTTGCCCCGGTTTTTATTTTAACAAACTCCGCCGCTTACATAATTTTTACCCCAGAGGTCTAAATGTATTGTTAACAGGCAACAAGCCTGCCTTTTATTCGTTATTTTTGGTATCATGCAAAAATTTATTCAGCTTATGTTTAGTAGAAGAAGTTTACCCTTTTTGCTGCTGGTTTTAGGGGCAGCAGTTTTTATTGGCTTTCGCAGTATGGGCAACCGTACCTCTAATCCGCCCTCTAAATATGAAAGAATCTTGCACAGTGTAGGGCAGGTATTGGTACAGGGGCATTATAGTCCTAAAGACATTAACGATCAGTTTTCAAAAGATATATTTAAAAAGTACCTGGTGGCTTTAGACCAGGATAAATCAATTTTTTTGGCTTCAGATATTGAAGAGTTAAAAAAATATGAAACCAAGATAGACGATGAGGTATTGGGTGGCCCGGTTACATTTGTACCTGCCATCTCTGCTGTGTTTACCAAAAGAGTACCACAGGCAGAAGCTATTGCTAAAGAATACCTGTCTAAGCCTTTTGATTTTTCTAAAGACGAAAGCCTGATGGTGGACCCGGATAAAAGAGACTTTGTAAAAAATGAAGCAGAGTTGAAAGAGTTTTGGAGAAAGCGTTTGAAATATCTGGTGCTGGACAGGTATGTGGATTTGTTAGAAAACCAGGAAAAGAACAAGGGTAAAGTAGGATTTGTAAAAAAATCGAACGAAGAACTGGAAAAAGAAGCCCGTGATAGAGTTATAAAAATTATGGACCGTATGTTTAACCGCTATAAATTGAAGTTTAGCGAAGACGATCGGTTTAACCTGTATGTAAATACCATCACCAGTGCCATGGATCCGCACACCAATTTCTTTCCGCCTGTTGATAAGAGATATTTTGATGAAGAAATGAGCGGAGAGTTTTACGGCATAGGTGCTTCTTTACGTGAAGAAGATGGAGTAATAAAAATTGCATCTATTTTAACCGGCAGCCCGGCATACAGAAGCGGTGAATTAACGGTAGGTGATGTAGTGGTAAAAGTAGCACAAGGAGAGCAGGAACCCGTAGATTTAACCGGCTACATTGTTACGGATGCAGTAAAAATAATACGTGGCAAAAAAGGTACTGAAGTAAGATTAACCATACGCAAAGTGGATGGCAGCAGCAAAGTGGTTAAACTGGTGAGAGAAAAAATTATACAAGATGAAGTATATGCCCGTAGCACGATTGTAAACAATGGTAAATCAAAAATAGGTTTTATCTCATTACCTGAGTTTTACGCCAATTTTGATGACCCCAATGGCCGCCGTTGTGCCGATGATGTGGCTAAAGAAATTGTAAAACTGAAAGAAGAAAAAGTAGAAGGCATTGTATTAGACCTGCGCAACAACGGTGGAGGTTCTTTATACGATGTGGTAAGAATGGTGGGTTTATTTGTTGAAGATGGCCCGATTGTGCAGGTAAAAGACCGGGATGGTAAACCACAAATTTTACGCGACCGCGATAAAACAGTTTTATACGACGGACCTTTAACCGTAATGGTAAACGAGTTCAGCGCCTCGGCTTCTGAAATATTTGCAGCAGCCATACAAGATTATAAACGCGGTATTGTAATTGGCAGTACTTCTACCTTTGGTAAAGGTACTGTGCAACGCCAGATTTCTTTAGACCGCGAAGGTGCTATGTTTAACCCCACCAGCGATATGGGTAGTATTAAATTAACGCTGCAAAAATTTTATCGCATCAATGGCGGTTCAACACAATTAAGAGGAGTTTCTTCTGATATTGTATTGCCAGATTTATACGAGTTTTCTGATTTAAGAGAAAAAGATGACCCCGATGCTTTGCCATGGGATGAGATACAAAAAGCCGATTACAATACCTGGAAGGCCGAATTTGATTTGAATGTGGTTAAAGCCAACAGCCAGGCACGTATTACCACCAACCCAACATTTAATTTAATTAAAACAAATACTGAATGGCTTTCAAAGCAAAGTGAAAATCTGGTTTACCTGAGCCTTGATAAATACCGCGACGAAAAGAAAAAACGCAGTGCCACCGTTAAACAACTGGAGTCACTGAACAAACTAAATAAAGAATTAGAAGTTAAACCCCTGCCAGCAGAAGCTAACCGTTATGCAAACGATAAAGATCGCGACGACCGCTTTAAAGCATGGATGAAGGGCTTGGGCAATGATATTTATCTGGAAGAAACCGTAAATATTATGACGGATATGATTAACCAGCGCAACCTTGCTATGAACAAAAAGTAAGCAACCTATTTTTATAGTAAACCCCAACCATTGGTTGGGGTTTTATTTTTTGTAACCGGCTTCAGAATAAGAATCAGCATTTGTTGCGTCGCACATTTCGGCTGTTGTGCTTATTATGGGCTATTTGCATTTAACCGTTATTTTTTCTTTACCAGGTATCGTTCTTTAATAATATCCATATGGTGGTTGGCATGCCCGGCAATAATATATCCCAATGCCAGCACATTAATGGGGTTGTTACTGGCTACCCCTTCGTTTAGCAAATCTTTCTTATCTAAAGCCTCAAAAAAAGCAAGCGTTGTTTTTCTTACTGCAATAAATTCGTTTACCAAACTGCTCCATTTACGGGTAGTGGCGGTGGCATTGGCAGCCCAAACATTCTCGTCAAAGCCGGGTAGTGGGGTGGCATCTTTACGGGCAAAGCGCAATGCACGGTAAGCAAATACCCTTTCGGTATCTATCATATGCTGCAACAGCTGCTTAACCGTCCATTTACCTTCTGCATATGCATAAGTTCTTTTGCCGGCAGGTATATGGTTTAAAAATTTTTCAACCGACTTTAAATTCGCCTTCAACGCTTTATTTAATTCTTTATCCTCTGCTTTGTTAAGGTAATTCTGATAAAATGGAGCGGCTACAGCTTTGGCTTTGTAACTCATACTTTTGTTTTCATCAAATTTACAACACAGTCAGTACAAAAAAGCCACGCATATTGCGTGGCTTTTACAACTATAATAGTCTTTATGGTTATTAACCTTTTTTACTTGGCTTTAAGGTAGATTTTGGTAAAGCCTGTTTTTTCTTTTTCTCTGGCTTTAATGTTGCCGCAACTTTAGCTGCTTCGTAAGCATTTAATAAACCTCCAGTTTTAGAAATATCGCTCAATTCAACCGTTTCTGTAGTGCCGGGTTTGCTTACTTTAATATCTGGCATTTGAGCCGATTTTTCTATGGCAAATTTAATTTGCTGAGGAGTAAGATCAGGAAAATAAGTAAGCAGGAAAGCGGCTGTACCAGCTACCACCGGCGAAGCCATACTGGTGCCCTGAGCATCTCCATACGTGGTGCCGCCCGGTACTGTTGAATATATTTTTACACCCGGTGCAAATACATCCACTTCTTGTTTACCGTAGTTAGAGAAAGAGGCTGTAATACCGCCTGAACGAGGATCGCCGCTGGCACCAACTGTAATCCAGTTACTGGCTTTTGTTTTAAAAGCTTTTAAACTAGCATTCGGAAAATTATCATAAGTGTCTACGTCTTTCGCATCGTTACCGGCTGCATGCACCAGTAATACACCTTTGGTTTCAGCATATTTCACCGCTTCATCCACCCATTTCTTTTCTGGCGAGAAGCTTTTGCCAAAACTCATATTAATAACTTTTGCGCCATTATCAACCGCATAGCGTATGGCCAGAGCAACATCTTTATCGTGTTCATCACCATCGGGTACAGCACGAATACTCATGATGCGTACATTATCGGCAATACCCTGTATGCCTTTGTTATTATCTCTTTTGGCAGCAATAATACCACTTACATGGGTGCCATGAAAAGGGGTGTTGGCCATAACATCGTTATTACCATAAAAGCGATCATTAATATCTGCTTCATTGTCTTTGGTAATATTGCCACGGTAATTTTCAGGTATTTTTTCTGCTGCTTCTTTTTTGCGTTCTTCTCCCGATACATATTCGCCAAACCCTTCTACAAATTCTTTATTGGTGGTCTCCATCATATTGTTGCCTTTAAAAAGCCCCAATAACATGGCTTTTGATTTTTTGCCTTCTACGGTAGCAGGAGCAAATTTTTCAAGATCTTTACCGGTGTAAATATCTTTTGCCATTTCAATTTTCAGTGTGCTGTCTGCCTTTACACAATTTTCGTAGGCTCTTTTCAGCATTACCATGTCAACGCCTTCATCTTCATCGCTGCCTTCAATATTGGCTTTTGCTTTTAACCACATCTGGTATTCTGCTTTTTCATCTGCAGACAGTTTTGTGGTATCAATACTTTTGTTATTGTATTTGGTCTTTAGCTTGTGATAAACCCGGGCACCCTCATAAGAATCAACTTTTACGTTTTTGCCGTCTTTACCTCCAATAAAATTCCAGCCGTGTACATCATCTATATAGCCGTTTTTATCATCATCAATGCCATTGCCGGGTATTTCTTTGGGGTTTACCCATAAAATTTCTTTCAGGTCTTCATGCAGGGTATCAATGCCACTGTCTATTACGGCTACCACCACGGTTTTACCTTTCAGGTTTTTTGAACGTACAAATTCATATGCCTTATCCAGGCTGATGCCGTACACACCATCTTTTTCTTTATCCAGCAAATGCCAGCCTTTAGGAAGGGGAGTGGTGGGTTTTACACTGGTGCCTTGTGCCCGTGTAACGGATACTGAACATGCCAACGCTACTGCAACCGTTAAAAATTGCTTCATACTTTTTGTTTTTGTTGAGTTTATTGTTAGAACCATTGTGCTTTTTTACCCGCCGGCTATTTGCTGCCACCGGCACTGCTGTTAACTGGTGCGACGCAACGGCTGCTGCCATATTTGTTGCCGCTGGTAACACCCTAATACTATTAGGACAATCTCTCAAAAATCTTAATTAGTTATAATAAACGCTAACCGTTTGTATAAAATTATATAATATGCAGCCATTGCTATTTGTTAGCCTCTATACTAAACCTGCGGTTATTTTGTATAGATGCAGGCAATGCTGTTTTTGGCAGCATTGCCTGCCTATTTTATGAATCTGTTAAGACCATTACAGATCGAAACGGATGCCCTGTGCCAGGGGCAGCTTATTGGTGTAGTTAATGGTATTGGTTTGACGGCGCATGTAAATCTTCCAGGCATCGCTGCCACTTTCTCGGCCGCCACCGGTTTCCTTTTCTCCGCCAAAAGCGCCACCAATTTCTGCGCCACTGGTGCCAATATTTACATTGGCAATACCACAATCGCTGCCGGCCTGCGATAAGAACTGCTCAGCTTCCCGCAGGTTGAGCGTCATGATGGCTGAAGACAACCCTTGTGGTACGCCGTTTTGCAGGGCAATGGCCTCATCAAGCGTATTGTATTTTATAAGGTATAAAATAGGGGCAAAGGTTTCGTGTTGCACAACGGGGTAACTGTTTTCCACTTCTGCAATACAGGGCTTTACATAGCAACCACTTTCAAAACCGGGGCCGCTGAGTGCGCCCCCTTCTACTATAAAGTTGCCGCCCTGTTGTTTACAATCTTCTATAGCCTTTAAATAAAGTGCTACGGCGTCTTTATCAATTAATGGCCCTACATGGTTGTTTTGATCTAATGGATTACCAATGCGCAGTTGCTGGTAGGCTTTTACCAGTTTTTGTTTGAAGGCATCGTAAACAGATTGGTGAATGATTAAACGGCGGGTGGTGGTGCAGCGCTGCCCGGCTGTGCCCACAGCACCAAATACACAACCAATTAAAGACATATCCAAATCGGCTTCTTTAGAAATAATAATGGCATTGTTTCCGCCCAGTTCTAACAGGCTGCGACCCAATCTTTGTCCCACTGCGGCACCTACGGCTTTACCCATACGGGTGCTGCCGGTGGCAGATACCAACGGAATGCGTTCATCATGGCTCATCCATTCGCCCACCTCTCTGCCACCTTGTATGAGGCAATTAACCCCTTCGGGCACATTGTTATTTTTAAATACTGTGTTTACTATGTTTTGGCAGGCAATGCCGCAAAGTGGTGTTTTTTCACTGGGTTTCCAGATACATACATCACCACAAACCCATGCCAGCATGCTGTTCCAGCTCCATACGGCTACGGGAAAATTGAACGCAGATATAATACCTACAATGCCTAAGGGATGGTATTGCTCGTACATACGATGACCGGGCCGCTCACTGTGCATGGTTAGGCCGTGCAATTGACGGCTGAGGCCTACTGCAAAATCGCAGATGTCAATCATTTCCTGTACTTCGCCATAACCTTCCTGCAGGCTTTTGCCCATTTCATAAGAAACTAATTTTCCTAATGCTTCTTTATTGGCTCTTAAGGCGTCACCAACCTGTCGCACCACTTCGCCACGCTTAGGGGCAGGCCATTGGCGCCATTCTTTAAAAGCAGCTGAGGCTTTATTCACCACGGCTTCATAGGCCGCTTTATCGGCAGCCACCACACTGGCAATTTCTTTTCCGTCAACGGGAGAGTGAGAAAGGATGGGTGCCCCTGTGCTTTTAATCCATTCAGCGCCGGTTGCCACACCATCGTTTTGGGTGTTGATACCCAATGCAAGCAAAACATCTTGTATCATAAATTAGATTTGAGGCCGCAATATACAAAAAGGGGCTTGCTGCCAGAGTGATTTATAGTACGGGCAAAACAGTTTTAATGCGTAGTGCGTTGTTCAATTAAAGGCAGGTTTAAAATGCAAATTTGGGTGCGACTGTATTTTACCAGATTTTCTGCTTCCAGTTCGTTTATTAAGGTAGTTACTGTTTGGCGGCTGCTGCCAATAAGCTTGGCAATATCATCGTGGGTAAGGTAATTGGGCAGGCAAATACCTGCGGGTGTTTGGGTGGCATCGTCTTGCTGTGCCAACTGTTTAAAAAAATATAGCAGCCTTGTTTTTACATCTTTGTTCAACAGGTTTACCAGCCGGTTTTCTATATGCCGCAGTTTATTACCAACCTGTTTACTGTATTTTAAAGCCATGTAGGGTTTTTTGTGCAGCAATTTTTCAAAATCTTCAATATTAAAAGCACAAAGACTTACATTGGTTTTATAAGCTTGTGCAAACTCTCCGTTTAAATTGCTTTTCTCCAGTGTAAACTGTCCAAATACTTCTCCTTTACTGATAATTTCTTTTATTATTTCATTACCATTCTCATCAATGTACCCAATTTTTATATGACCATCTTTAATAAAATACAGTTTGTTATGGTAGGCCGATTCAAAATAAATATACGCTCCCTTTTCAGCTTCAATAAAGCGATGTACCAGGTTCAGCTCTTCATATTCCTGGTCGTTTATTTCTGCAAAAATATCGCAGGTGCGTATCAGCAGCATTCTTTCATCCATACTCATGCTTCAAAAAAATTAGGTATTATAAAACTAAAACTTTTTTCTATTACCTGTTTTGGTGATAAATGGTGGCCTCGGCAATCGTTAATTTTATGCAAACAAACCTGCATGTCTTCAATCTGACTAATAAAACTGTAAAGTGGTTATATTTTTGAAATGAACTTAAAAAACTATCTGATGAAACGAATTCTTTTACTTAGCAGCTTTTTAGTTTCTTGTTTGGTTACTGTTGCACAGCAATATACACCTTCTGCCACAGGTTCAGCAGTTACGTTTAAAATTAGAAACCTGGGCGTAAATGTAAATGGCTCTTTTACCGGCTTAACTGGTACTATTGTCTTTAATGCCGCCAGCTTAAACAGCAGTCAGTTTGCGGTTAGTATAAATGCGGCAAGCATCAACACCGGCATCAATGCCCGGGATAATCACCTGCGCAAAGAAACCTACTTTAATACCACACAGTATCCGCAAATAAGTTTTGTATCAACCCGCGTTACGGGTTTTAATGTAGCCGGCACTTACTTTGTATTTGGCAAGCTCACTATAAAAAATACTACTAAAGAAATTTCTTTTCCCTTTACTGTTACGCCAGAAGAAAATAACCTGCGCTTTAAAGGCTCGTTTAAGCTTAACCGCAGAGATTATGGGGTAGGGGGCAGCAGTATTACCATGAGCGATGAATTAACCGTTAATCTGGATGTGCTGGCACAAAGAAAATAACAATTCTATTTTAAAAAATCTCCATCAATAATTAAAAGCTTTACGCCGCCGGCCGCTACAGAACGATGGCTACTCATATTGTCCGATACAATATAAGTCATGCCGGCAGAAAGTGTTTGTGGTGTTCCATCCTGCAACTCAGAAACAAAAGAACCTTGCAGGCAATGTACAATATGCCCTTTCTGGCACCAATGATCGGCTATATAACCAGCACTGTATTCAACTATCCGCACACGCAAGCCGGGTAATTGCAAGGTTTGCCAATAAGCAACACCGGTTTCTCCCGGGTGGGTGGTTTTTTCAATCTGGCTCCAGTCTATGGTTTTAAATGCAATAGGGTTCATGGCAAATAGTTTTTTTAAAAATACAGTTTAATTTTTTGTGTTACCGGCAGCGGTTTTTCAATGGGGCTTTTGTTGCGTCGCACACTTCAACTATGGTAAAAGGCATAAGGCGTAGGGTTTATGGCCTTACACCCTACACCTTACAGCTCCTGCCATTTCTTCTGTATAAGTGTGCGACGCAACGCCTGTTGCTGCTTGCACTACTGCTGGCTAACTACTAAAATTTTAAATAATAAGGTTGCAGCAATTTTATAAACTCCGGGGTGTAGTGATTGTTTTTTACATAAATACTCAAATCTTCTACGGGATAATGTTGCAATTGCTGCCTTTGTAATAGGATAACAGAACGAAAAAATGCATGCGTGGTACTTTGCCGTACCTGCAGCCAATGGGCGGGATATAAATTGTACAAAGCCGCTTGTGAAAACAGATAATTGCTGCGATGCCAGGGCAGTAATAAAATAAAAGCCCCGTTGGTATTTAGTTTTTTATCTACTATGGCCAATAAATCATCCAGTCTTAATCCATCATCGTGCTTGGCTTTATTTTTTACCGGGTCGGCCGATTTTAAATCTCCTTCAAAAAAAGGCGGGTTACTGATAATGCAATCGTAGGTATTTGTATTGTTAAACAACTTTATATCTCCGTGGTGCAAATGCAAGCGGTCTTTCCAGGCGCTGCTGTTCATATTCTCCGTGGCCTGCTCGTAGCTGTTATAATCCACTTCTATACCATCTATGCTGCCATTGTATTGTTGGGCCACCATCAGCATCAGTAAACCGGTGCCGGCACCAATATCCAGCACATTGTTGTACTCAAACTCTTTTTGTTGCAGGTAATTCGCCGCCCATGCACCCAACAGACAACTATCGGTACTTACTTTTAAAGTACTGCGGTCGTGGTAAATGGTAAACTGTTTAAACTGAAAATAGGGGTTGGGCATAAAAGTTACAAGTTGCAGAATGCAAGTTACAGGTTAGCGGGCACTCACTTTAGCATCTAAGTCTTCAAACTGACCAGCCAGATATTTATAGTAAGCCGTAATGGCAATCATTCCGGCGTTATCTGTACAATATTCAAAAGATGGTATAAAAGTTTGCCAACCCAATTGCTGGCCCATTGCCGTAAACTGACTGCGTAAATAACTGTTGGCAGAAACGCCACCGGCCAGGCATATTTGCCGGATGCCGGTTTCTTTACTGGCTTTTTGCAATTTCTTTAATAAGATGCTTACAATGCGGTGCTGAATAGAGGCACAGAGATCGGGCAGGTTGTTTTGTATAAATGCTGCCTGCTCTTCTGCGCTGGCAAGTTGTGCTGGTTTATATACCTGGCTTTGTCCGGCGTTTTGCAGAAAATATAGTATGGCAGTTTTTACGCCACTGAAACTAAAGTCTAAACCGGGTATTTGCGGCTCGGGAAAACTAAAGCGTTTTGCATTGCCCTGCTGTGCATATTTATCTATTAAAGGGCCGCCGGGGTAGGGCAGGCCTAATAGTTTAGCCGATTTATCAAAAGCCTCGCCGGCGGCATCATCAATAGTAGCACCAATAACGGTTTGATCTAAAGGAGATTTACAAAGTACAATTTGTGTGTGTCCGCCGCTTACTGTTAAACACAGAAAAGGAAATGAAGGTTGCTGCGCAGTAACCATATTGGCCAGCACATGAGCTTGCATATGATGCACCCCAATAAGCGGAATGTTTAATGCCAATGCCATTGATTTGGCAAATTGGGCCCCTACCAGCAATGCACCAATTAAACCCGGAGATTGGGTAAAGGCAACAGCATTCAAATCTTTTTTACTGCAGCCCGCCACTGCTAATGCCTGTGCCACCACGGGTACTATATTTTGCATGTGTGCACGGCTTGCCAGTTCTGGCACCACACCCCCATACTGCTCATGCACTTTTTGAGAGGCTATGATATTAGACAGCACCACACCATCCCGGCAAACAGCCGCAGATGTTTCATCGCAAGAAGATTCAATGGCTAAAATAGTAATGCCCAATGCAGTAAAATTAGTAGCTGCAAATGTAGGGGCTATTTGTATTACTTGCTGCGTATGGCCACCACCGGATCCATCCTTGCAGCAATAATTGCCGGTATAATGCCGGCCAGTATTCCAATGGTGATGCAAATGCCAATGGCAAGCGATAATATTTTAAGCGATATGGTTACTTCAAAACCAATGGCCGGAGAAATGGCCTTGGTTAAAATGAACACCAGTAATAAACCAATTAAACCACCAATAATACAAAGTATGGCCGACTCTAAAAGAAACTCTGTAATAATACTGGTTTTAGTAGCACCAATGGCTTTCTTTAAACCAATTTGCGGCGTACGTTCCCGCACCGTTACAAACATAATATTGGCCACGCCAAACAAACCCACTAATAATGATAAGGCCGCAATAAACCAGCCACCCAGGTTAACATTAGAAAATATGCCCGACATAAATTCTCCAAACGCTTCAATATCGTTCAGACTGAAATTATCTGCCTGCGTGGGTTTTATTTTTCTGATAGAACGCATGGCCCCCTGCACATCATCTTTCAATGCTTTCATTGGTATATTCTCCGGCCCCTGCACCATTAAAACCGGCTGTGCATAATCTTCTTTAACCAGGGTTCTTAAATAGCCATAGGTCATTAAAATACATTCATCAAAGTCCCAGCCGCCCATCATGCTCTGGCCTTGCTTTTTTATAATGCCAATAATATTGGCCTTGTGACCTAAAAATTCAACTTGCTGGTTCAATGCTTTTTCGGCACGGCCAAATAGTTTTTCGGCAATGCTGTAACCAATTACAATATTGTTGGCGGCATTATCAAAATCGCTTTGTATTAAGTAACGGCCACTTTCCACATCCAGCTTTTGTATATTAGAAAAATCTTCTGTGATGCCATAAGTATTTACATTGCTCACCGCCTCATTACCCCACTCAATAGTACTGTTGGTGCTAATATTAAACGCCACATTGGTAGCCATGCCGCTGCGTTGTTTCAGCATACGGGCTTCTTCATATTTGGGTACGGGGCGGTTAATCAGTTTCCACCAAGGCTGCTCGCCGGTATAATCCCATTTGTCAATATAAATAGTTTTGCTGCCCAGTTTTTTAATGTCGTTCTGCACATTACGCTCCAGGCTATCTACGGTGCTTAACACACCAATAATGCAAAAGATGCCTACAATAATGCCGAACATGCTAAGGCCGGTACGCATTTTATTGTACCTGAACTCTTGCAGGGCCATTTTTAAACTGCTCCAAACTATTTCAATGTATTTTGACATGGTACCAAAAATACAGCAACCTGCCAATACAAGGCACTTAATTCTATTAATGGCTGCTTTATAGGGTAAGTGGCTAATGCGGGGGCCGGCATTAGTAAATAGCCAGGCAACTGTTGCTCGTTGCAAACCCCGATTGGGTTTTTGCGCAATGCTATCGGGGCACACTTCAGCAGCCTTTCCATACCCGGCGGTTTAAAAACATTTTCTGCACAGGGCAGGTTTTGTATAAAAACTGTTGTAAATTAGTCATAGCTCTTACCCATATATCCGCACCGGGAAAATCAGGAAGAAGTAAATCAATTGTTTCATCCTTAAAATTTTATTCCCATGGTTACTACAGACATCTCGCAGCTTTCTGCTGAGTGCAACAGCTGGCGGCAAACAATGCGCAATTACCGCGAAGCATTCACTCAGTTAAAAAACGATCTGCAACAGGTTGCAGGCCGTATCTCTCAAAAAGATCTTCTACAGGATGTAGAGCATTACCACAACCAGTTTCACATTCAGCTCATCAACATCCACGACATTAAACACCAGATTAAGGCGCACGATCAAAAAATCTCTCACGAAATGGCCACCGGCCAGGTATCAGACGAATCACTCTCGGAACACGAAGCACTGCACGAAGCTTTTGAATCACTCAGCCAGGACTTACAAACACTGAAAGCCGATTTTGCCCGCTTTCTTAAAAAAGTTCCTTAACCAGTAATCGCATTCATCAGGTATTGAAAAACATTTGCTGTTGCACCCATAGCAACAGTAACGGCTATTAACGCTTAGTAACGTATTTAACGTTCTGTCTTTACGGCTGCAGTTTGCACTGCCGCACCAGTGAGTGACACAACGATGCCTGGTTTTATTCTATCGCCTGTTCAATACTGTACATAACAATTACAGATTGTTTGCAAATTTTATTAACTACTAAATTTTTTGTTATGGCAGACTTTGATACATCACACGTAAAAAATATTGTCTTGCTGGGCCATGCCGGCTGCGGTAAGACAACCTTAGCGGAATGCATGCTTTTTGAAGCAGGCCTTATTAACCGCCGCGGCACAGTGGCAGAAAACACCACCGTAAGCGATTATCACGATCTTGAAAAAGAAAGAGGCAATTCTGTTTTTGCCACTTTATTGCATACCCGCTGGCGGGGTTATAAAATAAATATTATTGATACCCCCGGCTATGATGATTTTGTAGGAGAAGTATTATCTTCTCTGCGGGTGGCAGATACCGGAGTAATGTTATTAAACGCCGTTATGGGGGTGGAAGTGGGTACCGATATTATTTGGGAATATACAGAGGCTTTTAAAACGCCCATGATTTTTGCCGTTAATAAATTAGACCACGACAATGCTGATTATGATAAAACCCTGCGGGAAGCCAAAGCACATTTTGGCAATAATGTGGTGGCCGTGCAATACCCCCGGCAAACAGGCGTCGGCTTTCATGAAATTATAGATGTGCTGCGTATGGTAATGTACCAGTTTAAAGACACCGGCGGAAAACCCAATAAACTACCCATACCAGAGGATGAAAAAGAAAAAGCCGACAAGCTGCACAAAGAATTAATAGAAGCCGTTGCCAGTAACGATGAAACTTTAATGGAAAAATATTTTGATAAAGGAGAACTGGATGAAGATGAATTGAAAGAAGGTTTAAAAAAAGCAATGATTAACCACGACCTGTTTCCGCTGTTTTGCCTGAGTGCAGAACGCAATATGGGTAGTGGCCGCCTGATGGGTTTTATTGACAATGTTTGCCCCAGTGCTAACGAAATGCCAGCGCAACCTACCAAAGAAGGCAGGTTGCTTAGCTGCGATGCCAATGGCCCTGTGGCCATTTTTGTGTATAAAACCATTGTAGAAAGTCATGTGGGTGAAATGAGTTTGTTTAAAGTATACAGCGGCACAGTTAAAAGCGGTATGGAGCTGGTAAATGAAAGCACGGGCAGTGCAGAAAAAATAAACCAGTTGTTTGTGGTGGAAGGACATAACCGCACCGCCACTAATGAACTGGTGGCGGGCGATATTGGTGCCACTATTAAACTGCGCAACACGCATGTAAATAACACCCTGCACGAGAAAAATAAAAGCATAGAACTGCTGCCTATTAATTTTCCATCGCCTAACATGACGATGGCTATTGAAAGCACCCGCAAAGGAGAGGAAGAAAAACTTTCTCAGGCCTTGCATACATTGCGGGAAGAAGACCCTACTATTATAGTGGAAGTATCGCCCGAGTTGAAACAAACTTTAATTCACTGCCAGGGCGAGTTGCACTTGCAGGTAATAAAATGGAAGCTGGAACACCTGCATCATGTAGCTGTAAAATTCACCCGGCCACGCATACCCTACCGCGAAACCATCCGAAGGATGGCCGAGTCTAATTACCGCCATAAAAAACAAAGCGGTGGAGCCGGTCAGTTTGGAGAAGTGTTTATGCGTATAGAGCCGTGGTACGATGGAATGGCCGACCCCAAAGGGTTAAACGTACGCAACCGCGATGAATACCCGTTAGAGTGGGGCGGCAAATTGGTTTTTTATAATTGCATTGTTGGTGGTGCTATTGATACCCGCTTCCTGCCTTCTATATTAAAAGGAGTAATGGAAAAAATGCACGAAGGCCCGCTCACCGGTTCTTATGTAAGAGATGTACGCGTTTGCGTGTACGATGGTAAAATGCACCCGGTAGACAGCAACGATATTTCTTTTAAAATTGCCGGCCTGCAGGCATTTCGTCAGGCATTTCAACAGGCCGACCCGCAATTGCTGGAACCCATTTATGAAGTGGAAGTATTGTGCCCCGATGATTTAACCGGTGCCGTAATAGGCGATTTACAAACCCGCCGCGCCATTGTAGAAGGCATAAATGCCAATGGTCATTTTCAGCAGGTGCAGGCTAAAGTGCCCTTAAGTGAAATGCACGATTACTCCTCATCGCTGCGCTCCATTACACAGGGGCGTGCCCGTTTTTGCATGCGTTTTGCCCATTACACCGCTGTGCCTTTTGAATTACAAAAACAGTTGCAGGAAGAATACGGCAAACATGCCAAAGAAGAGTTGGTATAAATTATTTCCCTCCGGAAAGTGTTACCCGGCGCTTAAAAAGCTGTACAATAGTGCAGCTTTTTTTTATTAGGTTACCGGCAGTGGTGCTGCTATTTTGCATCGTTGCGTCGCACCCATCAACGGCAACGCAATTTGCAGCAAAGCGTACCCGCTAATAATGTGTATAATAACTTATAGGCCTTGTATGATTTAATACTCATTTACAGTGCTGCAGTAATTGTTTTCTTGCTTCAGCATTGCCATATAATACGGCGGCAACTCTAAAGCTTTCACATGCTTTTTTAGCATCCTGTTTGTTTAACCAATACAAGCCAATAAAATAATTACAATCACCCGGCAGGTAGTTTTGTGCAATACAGGTTTCAAAATCATAAAAGCCCATTGGGTATTGCAGATTGGCATAGTAAGCAATGCCCCGGTTAAAATAAATTTCATACAAGGGCACATCAAAACCATTGGTAGCTTTTGTGGCGCGGCTTATTGTTATCTGCTTCCGGTTCATGGTATCGGTAGGGTGGATGATGCCCTTTGCCTGCAAAGCTTTATTGTAAAAAGAAATGGCTTCGGTAAACTGTTTCATGCGATAGCAGCAACGTGCTGCCGAAAATAAAGCCCTTGTATTTGCGGTGTCTATCGCCAGTAATGCTTTATAAGCAGCCACAGCCGCTTTATCCTTCTTCAGGTTTTCGTACGAAAATGCTTTTTTAATATAGGCTTCTTTCAGTTGCGGGTCTGTAGCAATGGCTTTATCAAATAGAGCAATGGCCTGGGTATAATTACCTGTTACGCCGGCTGCATGCCCTTCTTGTAAATACTCTTCGGCTGTTTTGGTATTACAGCTGGTAGACAGGCAAATCAAAACTATATAATACCACTTCATTTAATTAGAGTTGGTTGCTGGCAAATATCTTTAATTCTTTGTAAAATGTATTGGTTAAACGATCCGGTAAAAAGCAGCAATAAAAAAGGGGCAGCCAGTGCGCCTTTTAAGTAAAAGCAGAAATTTATTTCTTTTTTGTTTTTGATGCTTTGGCCCGGCTGTTAAAATCTAAACACAAGTTTAGCCAGTACTCAAAGTCTTTTTTTGATTTATAACCGGGTTCACTGATATAGCAGTACCCTTTGTATGCTCTTTCTTTCATCATCATGGGCTCAAACCCGATTCGCTCCGCCACTTCCTCCTGCAAAGCAGGGTCAAAGCGGCACATTAAATTATTATTACTTACGCTAACACACATTTTGCCATTTACCATAAACGTCAATCCTCTGAACATTTTCTTTTCTTCAATGGTCAGTTTGGTTTGCCTCGCCAGATAATCCCGTATTCTGTCAGCAAGTTTTATGTTATAAGCCATATCTTATGTTTTTAAGTCAAAGCTTGATTTATTTAGTTAAAAGGTTCCGGCTACGCTTTTCTTCTGCTATAATGAAATCTATAAAACTATTCACCTGCAGTTCTTTTAACGCAGCATACTTTTTTTGATCCTGATTGGCTTGATCAGCCAACTCATATTTCATTTGCTGGTATTGCAACCGGGCCCAATCATTCTTCTGCAAAAAATTACGGCTTAAAATATGTCTTTCCAGGGCAATGCTGCCATCCGGACAAACATATAAATGATGCTTTATGGTATCCAATACTTCATGGTGCAAGTTGCCCGCTCTTTTAAATACATCTCTGTCTTCAATACCCTGGTTGCCGTTGTGATAATAACCTAATTGCACCAGTTTCGCTTTTATGTCTTCAAAAGATGTTTGTTCTGAGTAAACGATGTCAATATCAATAATGGGTTTTGCATCTAAATGAGGCACGGCAGTGCTGCCAACATGTTCTGTAGTAATGGCAAGGCCCTTCAGTCCATTTTCAAGTATTTGTTTAATGGCTGTAAAATGATTGATCCAGTTTGGTGTGTATGGTGCCAGTAGCATGTTGTTGTCTTAAAATATCTTGTTTATTAAACTCAATCATGAAAGGCTTAATATGCTTAAGGTTGAAAAGAATTAAGTGTAAATACACCCGTTTGGTTTAAAGTGTTACTGGGATTCAAATTTGCTGAAAAACATATACCAGTTCCATTCCCATGTTTTCCCTTTATCTTCAGAAAAGGCCTGGCTCCATACTGGGTTTAATCTGTCTTTAATGTTCCATCGAAAAACTACCAGAATATCTTTTCCATTAAACACATCCTTAGCAAAAAAATGGGCAATATCATTGTCAAAAGAACCCACAACGGGAGGCTGCAAAACGCCTTCGTTCGAATCAGCCCAGTAAATGCTCCATAATTTTGTTTTTGGGTTAAAAAGTCTGACAGACATACCTTCAAATGGTACACCGTCAAAAGATGCCAAAAAATTATCAATATTTCCCAATCCATGTAAAACACGGTACATTTCCTGTGTTGATTCAAATTCTATCCATTCCGTGCAGTTGTTAAGACGGGTTTTTAGTTTTTTGTTGTGAAGTTTCCATTTGCCTTCATAAAAATCAAAATCGTTTTTTGAAGAATTGGCGGATGCCATTATATTCAAATTGCCATTTTTATCAAACAATATTTCAGGTATTGCTATTTCTGAGCTATTCATTTTTTTTAATTTTTTTAAAGAGGTTCAATGTGTTTTCACTTGTTAAAAGCTGAAACTAAATGGTGAAGATTTGTATAAATACTGATAGGCTTTATTGTTGTGCCCAACTTGCATAAAATCCAATGTTGTGTGTTGGTGCCTTTCACTGGGTCAAGTCAATTTATTTTCAATAGGTGTCCAATCGTTTAAAAATTGCTTCAAATCTCTGTCAGGGTTAACGAAGTTGTTGGAGCAGATGAGTTGCATATCACTATCATTAAGGCCTCGTGTTTCAAATACTGTGTCGTGGTTTGTTACTGTTATGTAACAATGAATACTGTTTGCTGTCCTGTTTGTATTGTCAAAAATTGTCAGAAGCGTAGTTGGTTTAATTATTACAAAATCATGGGTTTTGTTTTGTAAGCTATAAAGAATAAAAACCCAATAGTCTGCTTTTGAGCTTTCTATTTTTTCTCTATTTAAAGTCCACCAACCTGCGCCTTTGATAGTCGGTCTGAAGATTTCTTTTGTGTGAGTGGTACTAAAATCTTTTGAGAATTTCACCTGCAAAGAAACGGTCTTGGTATTTGTCTTGTCCGTAAGTAAAAGGTCAATTCCTGTGTCCTTGCTTGGAAGCCAAATGTTGAATTCTCTAAATTTGTTTTCAAGTGTCGCAGCCACAAGATATTCGCCGGCGTGAATTGTAAAAATTGGTTTCAATGCTGGTCTAAGGTTTAAATTGTTTTACGAAGCGGAATCGCCCATTGGCATGACACACAACGAGCAGGTCTTTATGCAGGTTGGGAATTAGTATTCCGTCTGCCAATAACCGCTGCTGATTGAAAATATAAAGTTGAATTTAAGAACTAAAGTTGAAAGTTGTTTTTCCTGCCCGAACCACAGCCTGGATTTGCAATTGGTTGATGTTTGCTGGTCATGCCCAACTTGCATAAAACCCAATGTTGGTGGCTGGGCTTCTTGTCAGCGAAATTTTATTCCTTCCTTTTCAAGTTTGTCTGCTCCGGGTAACACTCCAACGCTTCCAATTTTTCTTGTCGCAAGTTTGTTGTGTATTTGGTATTTCAATTTCCGTGAAGTTGCTTGAATTTCTGTCCAGTCCCACGAACTCACTTTGCCGTTAAATGTGGTCGAACCTTCATTCTTTAAAGCTCCAGCTTCATTGAAATGTCCAATATGCGATTGATTAAGTTCATTGTTTTTAAGTCCGCCAAAATATAACTGAATGAGCCCCCAACTATCTGTCGAGTAACGAAAAGTGTGTCCATTGCATCGCTTGGGGTCGAGGTCAATTTTTCTAAATATTGGGTGTCCTTTATGTCGAGGTGTCCAAAGTTGAAATGTTACAGCAAATTTGTCTCCATTGACAAGGTCAAACTTTGATAAGATGTCGTCAACACTTTTGTAATTACAAACTTCCTGTCCATATGATGAACCCAAGTCGTAAACCTGCAAATCTGTTTCACTGAATATGTAATCAAGAATTTGAAGTTTGTCTGCCTTGTCTGCGAAAAAGTCGTAAGTCATATTTTGGAAATGGAATGTCTGTTTAGACTTGCCCCCAACACATAAATATACGTCACCATTATAAATAAAAAAATCTGTTTTTAATTGATAACCAAACAAAATCATGTCGCCTTTTTAGATTGTTATGTCGCCTTTTATCTATCAACTACTATCGGTTTGTGTGGTTAATATTTGCTGGCCTCCTGCACTGCCGCTTAAGTGCCGCTAATGGCGGAATGAAGTGCAACAACTACTCCCTGCCTGACTGCATCACGCAGGCAGGGTTCCCCGTAGCGTTGCAGCTAACTGGTGCGACGCAACCACTGCCCCATAGTACTACCGCCGCTGGTTAACCCAAAAAAAACACCCCGCCATGGCGGGGTGCCGGTATGTATACAGCCATTATCATTTATGGCTTATTAATTCTCCATTCAACTTAAAAGGCTTTGCGTTCTGTGTTGCCGCTGCTGTTTTTATCGGCATTTTTTACAAATTTATCCAGCCAGGCATTTTGTTCCTGCAGCATGTGCAGAAGGTTTTCTTTGCCGCGGTAGCCATGGGCTTCGTAGGGTAGTTGTATATAACGCACGGTGCCGCCATGGCCTTTAATGGCATTGTACATGCGTTCGCTCTGTATAGGAAAAGTGCCCTGGTTATCGTCCATCTCTCCGTGTATTAACAACATGGGTGTTTTTATTTTATTGGCATAACTAAAGGGGCTCATGGTATGGTATAAATCGGGCGCCTGCCAATAGGTGCGGTCTTCGTTTTGAAAACCAAAAGGCGTAAGCGTACGATTATAAGCACCGCTGCGGGCAATGCCTGCTTTAAACAATTTGGTATGTGCCAGCAGGTGCGCCGTCATAAACGCTCCATAGCTATGGCCACCCACGGCCATGCGGTTGCGGTCGCCCACACCCATATCGCTTAGTTTGTTTACAGCCGCTTCAGCATTCATGCGCAACTGATCAATAAAATTATCGTTGGGCTTTTTGCTGCTATCGGTGGCCACAATGGGCATTTCTGCATTGTCAAACACGGCATAGCCCTGCGTTACCCAATAAATGGGCGAGCCCCAGTTAATGGTGGTAAAGCGGTATTGAGAGCCACGCACCTGTGCCGCATCGGCAGCACTGTTAAACTCTCTGGGGTAGGCCCACATAAACACGGGCAGGGGGCCATCTTTTTTTGCATCGTAGCCTTTGGGTAAATACAGGTCGCCGGTAAGGTCAACCCCATCGGCACGTTTGTAACTTATTTTTTGTTTGGTAATGCCTTCTAACTGCGGGTAAGGGTTGGCAAAATTGGTTAAAGGCATATCGGCCTTGCGCAATACCAGATTTTTAATAAAGTAATTAGGCACCTCCTGCTGACTTTCTTTGCGGGTTAGCAATACCAGTTTCTCTGCATCCAACACATAGGCCACATACTCGTAATAACCTTCTGTGCAGCGCCACAATATGTTGCTTTGTTTAGTGCTTAAATTAAACTTAGCCAGAAAAGGTAAATCGCCTTTGGGCGAGCTGCCCACGGCATTGTTAAATAACAACGCATTGCCACCATCAATTAATTGCAGCACGGGCCTGTTGTACGTGTTGTTTTTTAAAACCGGTGTGCCGGGGTTGTTGTACGCATCGTTGGTGCTGCGCTCCATCAGTTTTTCCATAGTGCCGGTGGCGGGGTTATAGCGGTTCATGCGCAGGGTTTGCTTACCGGTTAAACCTTCGTACACAAGGGCGGTGTTTTCATTACCCCAGGTAACACCGCGGTAGCGCATTGCTGTTTTAAACAATTCTTTGGCGCTGCCGGTAAAAGGGGCAGCCAATGCATACACCGCATCGTGATAAGCCACTTTGTTTTTTATCAGTCCGCTGTCTAAGGGCTGCACCCAAATGAGGGTAGCGGCTTCATCATCTTTCCAATCGTAATTGCGGGGACTGTTTTGTACATTATCAAAACCGCTGGGCGATGTTTCTGCAGAAGGCAGGTCGGCAATCTTTTTTACCAGTGTGCCCTTCATATCTGTAACCACCAGGGTGCTGTTAAAACCAAAGGCCGGAACGAGGTAAGAAAAAGGTTTGCTAACAGTGCGTTGCAATAAATAATTTTTACCGGGCGATACATTTACAGCGGTATAGATGGCTGGTTTACCAATGGGTGTTTCTATGCCTTTATTATTTTTTACCAGTTGTGTGGTGCCATAAAAAGCAAACAGGTCTTCATCGTACGGTGTTTTTATTAAATCCTGAAAGGTGCGCACCGGGGCCGTTTTGCCCATGTTTTCCTGCATGCTGGGCCCTTTAGGTAACAATGGTTTTTCAGGGGCGGCCGCAGCAGGTTTTAAAATTACTTTGTATAAAAGGGTTTGCTCATCCACCCACTCATATGCACCGCCTAAAATAATATTTAAAGCGGCTTTATTTATTTTGGTGGCTTTTTGGGTGGCCACATCAATTACATATAAATCTACCCGGCTGTTTGTGGTATGGGTAAAAGCAATTTTTGTTTCATCGGGGCTCCAGCTAACATTACCGGCAAAAAGCGGACTGGGCAAACCTTGTACTTTAAACTCTTTGTTGGCGGCAATGCTTTTTAAAATAAAATTGTTAATAAAGTTCTGCCGGCTGAGGGCAAAATTGTTGGGGTTAATGCGCAGGCCCGCAATGCGCAACTCGGGTTGCGCCAATTCTTCCACAGACGGGTAGCTGTTTCGTTCGCTCAGCAGCAGCCATTGTGCTTTTTCATCAATGCTTACAGTGGGGGTGGGTTTTGCCAGCAATAAATCGGCAATAGCGGCCGGTGGGGTTTTGTAACCATCATCCTGCGCCAGCAGTGCAAAACTGTTTAATAACAGTACTACAAACAATAGTTTTCTCATAACAGTGCGTGGTTTGGTTTATAATCTTGCCTGCAAAAATTAGCAATAAGGCCGTTACAAAGCGGTAAAATTTTATGTACGGCAACACAAAAAAAATTTTGCCATCAGCCGGGCATGCGTTTATTTTGCACAGCAAATGAAAATGAACAATACACATACACATCATCATTTCTTTCTGGTAAACCAGTAAGCCGGTGATGTTATGGTTACACATAGTTACACAAAAGGGCTTACGCAGGTAAGCCCTTTTTATTTGTGGCAAACAAAAGAAAAGGAAGAATACCAGCCGCAGTAACTCCGGTTAAACAGCGTTGCGTCGCAATCCGTTCACCGGCAGTGCAGGGTTGAAACAAAATAATAAAAACAGGTTATGATAAAGATCGCTATTCAGAAATCGGGCCGCTTGTATGAAGACTCGGTACAGTTATTAAAAGAATGTGGCATTGATTTACGCAATGTAAAAGACCGCCTGCGCACCGAAAGTGATAATTTTCCGCTGGAGGTTTTCTTTTTAAGAGACGATGATATACCCCAGTACGTGGAAGATGGCGTGGCCGATATTGGCATTGTGGGGCAAAACGTGCTGCTGGAAAAAAATAAAAAAGTAACTACTGTTGAAGAATTGGGCTTTGGCAAATGCCGCCTGGCTATTGCGGTACCCCGTAACCAAACCTATGAAGGGGTGAAGACCCTGCAGAGCAAACGTATTGCCACCAGCTATCCCTTTTTAGTAGAAAGCTATTTGCAGCAACACGGTGTTACCGCCGACATTCACGAGATCAGCGGATCTGTAGAAATAGCACCCGGCATTGGTTTAGCCGATGTGGTGGCCGACCTGGTAAGCAGCGGCTCCACCCTTTTTATGAATGGATTAAAAGAAGTGGAAACCATTTTAAAAAGCCAGGCCGTGCTGGTGCGCAACAATAACCTGAGCGATGAAGCACAGGTATTGCTGAATAAATTATTATTCCGCATCCGTTCTGTAAAAAAAGCCAAGCGTAATAAATATGTATTGCTGAATGCGCCAAACGATAAACTGGAAGCCATCATTAGTTTATTACCGGGCATGAAAAGCCCTACCGTGTTACCATTGGCGCAAAGCGGCTGGAGCAGTGTGCACAGCGTTATTGGCGAAGATGAGTTTTGGGATAAGATAGAACAACTGAGAGCCGCCGGTGCAGAAGCCATATTGGTGGTGCCCAT
>JANRMC010000002.1:0-6965 GCA_033761915.1 Flavihumibacter sp. | reverse complement strand
GTTTAAAGTATCTTCTACGTTTTCACCCGTTTCTGTTTCTTCAATAAAATCCTGCTTTTCATCGGTGCGGTCTGCAGCCCATATATAGGTTTCTGTACCTACTCTTTTATTTTCTACCCAATAACTTTCGTAGATGGGCTCTGTAATGGTTTTTTTTCTGCGGCGTTTGCCTTTACCTATATAAACCACTTTTGGTTTGTGGCCTATAATGCGTTTGGCATACCAGCCGCCGGCTTTTTGCCCGGTGGCATTCAGGTGGATGCTTATAAACAAATCTGCTTTTGATTTATTGGCTAAATCGGCCCGGTAGCGCAGTGCCTGCTGTACGTTGTTTAAATTACCGGGTAGGGTATTAGTAGTGCGGGTATAAATTATTTTTAAATCAGGAAAAGCCTCTTGCAGCATTTTGCCAAAACGCATGCTGATTTCTAATGCCACTTCAGCTTCAGTAGAAATAAGTCCTTTGGCGCCCGGGTCAATACCGCCATGGCCGGGATCGATAATAACAGTTTTAATGGCAGCCGCAGGCTTGGTTTTCTTTTTAGGATCTTCGCCAATAAAAGCCAGGTTTATAATTACGGCCAGCAATAAGCCCGATACAATCAATCCTTTTTTTAGCATACTAATAACAGCATTTTAATGGGTTTAGAAATCTTAAGCTATTCATTTAAACAGTGATGCCTTATTTTTGCCCACGTGTTATGACCAACAGCTACAAAGTTAAATTAATTTACAGTTGGATGATGGCCCTCGCAACCACACTCTTTTGTGTAACGTTGTTTGGTGCTGCTAATTATGCAAAGCCTGCCGGTTTTCACCGCAATTTAACAGTACTTGCCGATACCACCCCGCTTAAAACAGTGCCTAAAGATACTATACAACGTAACAGGAAAGACACCCTGCCTTTAATTAATGACACCAGCCGCAAACTAACACAGGTAACAGATACGGTAGATTTAAAAGTGTCTAAAGATTCATTAGACGCACCGGTTGAATATACCGCCACCGATTCTATGGTGATGATAGTGCCCACCAAAAAAATATGGCTCTACAGTAAGGCTAACATTAAACAAAAAGATGTCAGTCTGGATGCCAACCGTATTCTGATAGACCAGGAAACACAAACGGTGTATGCTTACGGCACCAGCGATACTGCCAAAAATTATATTGGCCGGCCTCATTTTGTGCAGGGCGATAATAATATGGATGCTGATACCATGGCCTTTAATTTTAAAAATCAAAAAGGCATTACCAAAAACACGGCAACCGTACAGGGGGAAATGTATGTGCAGAGTGAAAAAATGAAAAAGATTAACGAGAATGAATACTTTGCTTACCGCGGCCAGTTTACCACCTGCGATTTAGATGTGCCACACTTTGCCTTCAGAACTAAAAAGATGAAACTGGTAAATAAAAAGCTGGCAGTTAGCGGCCCCGTGCACCCAGAGTTTGAAGGCGTGCCTGTGCCCATTTACATTCCTTTTGGTTTCTTTCCATTATCGCAGGGGCGCCACTCGGGTATATTACCCCCCACATTTACTACCAATGAACAATTTGGTTTGGGCTTAGAAGGTATGGGTTATTATAAAGTACTGAACGATTATTTTGATGCCACGCTGCGTGGTGATTTATATTCTTACGGTGGATACAGAATTAACTTAACACCCACATACCGGGTACGCTACCGCTATCAGGGTACCATGACGCTGAGTTACCAAAATTCAAGAATACTGGCAGATGCCGGTAAGCAGGATTTCTTTTCTACCAAAACATTTAATATTAACTGGAACCACTCGGTGGATAGCCGTGCACGGCCAGGGCAAAACTTTTCTGCCAACGTAAATGCAGGCTCTACCAAGTTTAACCAGTTGCTGGCAAATAACCCGTATCGTAATTTTCAGAATCAATTAAGCTCTTCTGTAACTTTTAGCAAAATGTGGAAGGATAAATTTAACCTTACCATGAGCGCTAACCACCAACAGAATAACAATACCCGTTTAATGAGCATGAATTTGCCCAATGCCAATTTCACGGTTAATAATTTTTATCCTTTCCAACGCAAAGAGTTTGTGGGAGAAAGCAAGTGGTATGAAAAATTAGGGGTGGGTTTAAACACCAGCTTTGCTAACCAGATTTCTTTTTACGACAGTGCTTTCAGCTTTCGCCAACTGGTAGATACTTTGCAATGGGGCATGCAGCATACAGTTCCCATACAGTTATCATTGCCTCAGTTGGGACCTTTTCAAATTGGTCCCGGTATCTCCTTCAGAGAAAATTGGTACAGCCGCCAGTTTGAAAGAGTATGGAATGGTAAAAAAGTAGATACTGTAATACGTAAAGGTTTTTACCGCAGCAGCGAAATGTCGTTTAGCCTGGGGGTTAATACAGCTTTATATGGTACTATGGACCGGTTTAAAAAAACCAGCAGTGTTATGGCCATCCGCCATGTAATGCGCCCTACGTTTAGTATGAGTTACAAGCCAGATCTGGCAGCAAAAGATTATTACACCACGCAGGTAGACAGCACGGGCCGGCAATTGCGTTTTTCTTATTATGATGGTTCTATTTTTGGCCCCATGGGCGAAGGCGAGTTTGGCGGTATGAGTTTTGGTATTGATAATTTTTTAGAAATGAAAAAACGTTCTAAAACAGATACTACAGAAGCTGGCATAAAAAAAGTACGTTTAATTGATGGCTTTGGCGCCAACAGCAGTTATAACTTTCTGGCCGATTCTTTTAAACTATCGCCCATTACACTTTACCTGCGCAGCACACTGGCAGAAAAAATAAACATCACCGCCGGTGCCACTATGGATCCGTACCAGATAGATTCTTTAGGCACCCGCAAAAATGTATATGCATGGAAGGGCGATAAATTTAGTTTAGGCCGCATTACCAACGGTAACGTTTCTATCTCTGCCAATTTTCAAAGCAAACCTAAAGACGAGAAGAAAGCAAGCGAAACAAAAAATGGCCCGGCATTAGACCGCTTAAACCAACCACTCACTTTAGAAGAGCAGCAGCAGCAATTACAATTTGTGCGCAACAACCCGGCAGAGTTTGCAGATTTTAATGTGCCCTGGTCGCTGCAGGTTTCTTACTCGCTTAACTTCAGTCGCATTTTAAAACCAGATTACAGTGGCTTTAAAACAGAAGTCAACTCCAGTCTCAACTTCAGCGGCGATTTTAATTTAACCCCCAAATGGAAAATGGGCCTGAGCTCTTATTACGATTTTAAAGAAGGCAAACTGGCCAATACCACCGCCTTTCTTTCAAGAGAAATGCATTGCTGGCAGCTAAGCATTAACTACACCCGCGGTTTGTATAACATGTTTAGCATAAATATAAACCCCAAGTCTTCCTTGCTGAGAGACGTAAAAGTTAACCGCACCCGCTATTTCTATAACCAGTAATTTTTTGTAGCCAACAGTGGTTTTTCATAGCGGCAATTGTTGCGTCGCACACTTCAACCAAGGTAAAAGGCATAGGGCATAAGGCTTGTGACCTTACGCCCAAAACCTTATTGCTTTTACCTTTTCTTCTGCTGAAGTGTGCGACGCAACGGCTGCTAAATAGCCATACTATGGCTGGTTACCTGCAAGTGTTTTAACCTTCAGTATTTTTAAGTAGCTTTATTACCGGTTGAAAAAAACAATTACCATATTCTTTTTAGCATCGTTCTTTTTGCTGCAATACGGCAAAGTAGTCAGCTATTTGTATTGTACCTACAATAATTACCAGCAAACCGGCACCATAACCTGCGATTGTGAAAAGAAACTAACCGATGAGCCCGCCAGCACCACTACACACAACGGGCATCTGCATAATCTTAAAGCAGAAGATTGCCTGCAACACATAGCCACTCATAATTTATTGCCAATAGCTTCTATAAAACTGAACACTTCTTACGGGGCATACCAGGAAAATATTTTAAATAACCCACTCAATGGTTTGCTGCGCCCACCTTGCGCTGCCTAACCTTTCTCCTTCATTTTTCATAAGCTATCTGTTACTGCTGTAACAGCTACTGCTATTTATTAATTGCCAATACCATTGGTAATTATCTATTATTTACTATTAAAACTATTTTATGAGAGTATTACTTATTGCAATAGTACTATTGCATACATATGCCTGCAACCGTAAAGTATATATACCCGTTACCAATTTAAACGGCATAGAAATAACTACTGAAGAAGGCCATAAAATTTTATTGGGCAAACACAGCAGCGCTATTTTTTTACAAGCACCGTATAATAATTGGTACCTGCCCAACTACAACAACTATCAGCCAGATACGGCACTGTTGCAAGCACTGGCGCCACAGTTAGCTGATAAAAGAGTTGAAATTTTTCTTGGCTCCTGGTGTGGCGATAGCCAGCGGGAAGTGCCCCGGATGTTGAAAGTATTGCAGACTGCCGGTATAAAAGAAAGCCAGTTGCAGATTGTATTTGTAGACAACCGCAGCGGTGCGTATAAAAAAAGTCCGGGTAATGAACAACTGTATAAAAACATACACCGCGTGCCCGATTTAATTATTTATAGACAGCAAACAGAAATAGGCCGTATTGTTGAGTCTCCGGTGCAAACCATAGAAAAAGACCTGCAACAAATTTTGCAACAAAACTATACCCCTAATTACCGCGGCGCACAGCAACTGATACAATTTTTAGAAAAAGAAAAGCCGGTAAACAGTAATGATTGGGTAGCGGCCAATTATCAGCATTATAAAAACCTGGTAAGCTATCAGGGAGAATTAGTAAGTATTGGCCGTATATGGATGGGAGAGCTGCAATATGAAAAAGCAGCCATTGCTTTTAAGCTAACCACTAATTTATACCCGCTGTATTCACCGGCCTATTATTACCTGGCAGAACTAAGTGCCATGCAGCACGATAAAGAAGCGGCTATTGCTTATTGCAATAAAGTTTTACAGTTAGAGCCCGGCCACCAGCAGGCTACTAATTTACTGGCAGGGTTAAGAAAATAAGCCGGTAACGGTATGCACCGGTGGTGTAGCATATTTTGCCACAAAGGCACAAAGTAATAACGCTTAGAAGATTAATAGCAGTAACACTTTGTGTCTTTGTGGCCATTTTGTTTACTTACTGCCAAATACTTTTTTCAATAAATCGCTGGCACGGGCGGCGGGGTCTTTGCGTATCTTTTTTTCTTCATCGGCCACATAATAGAACAGACCATCCAATGCTTTTTGTGTTACATAACCGGTAAGGTCTGTATTTACTTTTTTAAAGGTGGTGGGCAGGGTATTGTATTTTTCAAACACGGCTTTCCAGTGTTTGGTGGCATCTGTTTTTTGTAAAGATGCTTCAATAACCGGTTTAAAGGCTGCTGTTAAATCAGCATTGGTAGTTTTCTTTAAATAAGAAGTAGCTGCAGTATCGGTACCCTTTAAAATATTAAGTGCATCCTGAAAACTCATTTTTTTTATAGCATTTACAAAAATGGGTGCGGCCGATTTACTGGCATCTTCTGCGGCCCGGTTTACACTTAAAATAGCATCATCCACCAATTTACCAAGGCCGGCACTGCGCAATGTTTTTTCAACTTTTTGCGCTTCTGGCGGCATCAATACTTTTACCACCGCATCTTTAAAAAAACCATCAGCGGCAGATAATTTACCACTGCTGTTGGTGGCGCCTACGGTTAATGCTTCTTTTAAACCGGCAATAATATCATCATTACTAAGCCCGGTGCTGCTGCCACCGCTAACATTTTTTACTTCTTTATTAATCTTATCTAAAAGCGATGATTTCTTTTTGGTAGTGGTGGTTTGTGCCTGAGTGTACAAAGCCATGGCAAGTAGTAAAAGGGTAAACAGGTTTTTTTTCATACTATATAGTTTTTATAATTGATGGGTCCAGGTAAAAGATTCATTTTTAGTAATCGCTTCAAACGCTTCTTGTGCAATGGCGGGGGGCAGGGTCAGTTTTCTTTTTGCCACATCCATCCACGCACCATCCACAGTAATAACGGCGGCAAGGGTATCGGTATTTTTATACAGGTGGTGCTGTATGGTCCAGCGGCTGTAATCGGGTGTGCTTTTTAATAAGTGCATGTCAAGGGTTAAGGTATCATTGGCCTTTATTTCCCGCTTAAACACCGCTTCTTCTCTGAATAATATGGGCCCAAAACCCTGTTGTTGCATAAAATGTGCCGTTAATCCGTGCTGGTTAAAAAACTCAATACGGCAAAAAGCGCCAAAGTCGTAATAAGCAGAATGCCTTACATGAAAGTTTGGATCCAGGTCGGCCCAGCGTACTTGTATATTACAGGTAAATAATTTCATTGCTTAAGCGTTAGATACTACAGCAAGATAGTAAGCGCCGGTTGTAGTGTTGCATAACCAATGATCAATCTTTGTTAAAAAATGGAAACACCCGGTATTGCTGATGAATAAATTGTAATATTTTCGCCACCGGTTAAAACAGCGGTTTTATAAAAAAGCTTAAAAACTAATAAACAATAAATAACAAGTAATGAAAAAATCCATCCTGCTGGCAGCTGCTTTCATTAGCATAACCGCAGCTACTGCACAAACAAAACCATCCCCCAAACCCAAACCAGCGGTTAAGCCGGCGGCCCCTGCACCGGTATTAAAAAGCGCTATTGATTCTTTCAGCTATTCTATAGGCTTAAGCATTGCAAACTTTTATAAACAACAGGGTATTACAAAAATTAATACCAACCTTGTCAGCAAAGCCATCAGCGATGCTATGGCCAACAAAAAAACATTATTAACCGAAGAAGAAATGAACATGAGCATCAGTAATTACTTACAAAAATTAAAAGCAGAAAAAAGTGCTGCTAACCGCCAGGCCGGAGAAGCCTTTCTGGCAGAAAACAAAAAGAAACCCGGTGTGGTAACCCTGCCCAGTGGCCTGCAATACCAGGTTATTAAAGAAGGCACAGGCGAAAAACCAACTATTAACGATAAAGTAAAA
>JANRMC010000001.1:0-4870 GCA_033761915.1 Flavihumibacter sp. | reverse complement strand
GTTGCGTCGCACCTGTTAGCTGCAACGCTGCGAGGAACGAGTAGCAACTACCTATTCAGAATGCTTTCTTTTACGTTTGGATATACAACTGGTTTATGCCTATTTTTTACCTGCTCATTTACCTATTGCCGCTGCAGTGAGTGACACAACAATGCTGCCCAAAGCGTTGATGCCGGCTAACTAACTATTATGATTGTAAATTTTTACTGCCCCCAGAAATGATAGAGCAGGTACATAAGCAGGGCGCCGGCTACCAGCAATATAATGCCGGCCATTCTTTTCTTTTTTATAAACAACAGCAATACAAGACCGGTGAGTGAAATAAGCGTCATTAAAATGGCAGATACATCTATTACCCATGCCCATACCTTGCCGGTATCGCGGCCCTTGTGTAAATCGTTTACAAAACCCATTACGCCCTGGCTGGTTTGCATAAGCGTGTAGGCAGCGGTGTGCCGGTCAATAAAAGCATCGGCCTGGTAGCCGGGTGCTTTAAAAGAGAAACTGATTTCCTGTTCATCTATTCTGAAATCGGCCACAGCGCCTTTTACCTTATACCGCTCTCTGAAAAACTCCACCAGTGGCAGTTTCTGAATTTTGAGGGTATCAGCAGCGTTTACCCAATTACTATCTACCACGCCCTTGCTTTCTGTAAGGGTTGATTTACGTTGAAAATAATCGGCATGGTTTAAGGTAAGCCCCGTAACTGAAAAAAATAATACAATTACAAAGCTTACCATAGACAAATAAATATGCAACCAGCGGGAAAGGCGGGCCACCAGCTTTTTATTCATGTTACTTCTTTTTAACCTCTAAAGAAGCGGAAGCCACTTCTGCATTGGGTGATAATTCAATTTTATTGTTCTTATTATTCATCTTCACTTCTTGCGAAATTAACTGGTAGGTGCCATGCTCACGGGCTACTTCTATATGCACGGTATAGGTGCCGGTTTTTACATACCCGCCTTTATCATCTTTACCATCCCACTTAATGGCATACTTACCGGCAGAACGGGTGGCACTAGAAATAGTGCTGAGTGTGCCTGCCTCCGGATTGAATGTTGCATAATTGGCCCGGTACCAGGCACGCAGATCGTGCAGCCACCGTGGTTTGTTAAACCATACGGCCAGATTACGCACGGGTTTATTGTCTTTATCTTCTACCCAAATGGCCACAAAGGGGCGGCGGTACGGACCTTCAAATTTTGCCAGCTCCAGGTTTACGGTTAATTCAAATGCAGGGTCCCACTGATTAGGGCTATTGGTAGCTGTTACCAGCACTGGTTGCTGAGGAGCGGCTTCAGCAACCCAGTTGCTGCTTTGTATTTGCTGCCCATCGTTGGTAACTATTAAATAAGCAACGCCTGAAAAACGGCTGGCCAGTTGTTTACAGGCTTCAACCGGTAACACATTAAATGCCGTGGCCAACGCACCGGCATCGGTGGCATTGTTTGCAATTACAGTATCCGAAAGCACTCCGGTCGCAGGCATGCCTGTTGCCGGGTTAATGATATGCGAGTACCATTGGTTGTTTATTAAATATCCTCTGCGGTAATTGCCGCTGGTGGCTACAAACTGGTTTTGTACTTTAATAATAGCTAATGCGGCATCGTTTACTGCGGTGGCCTGCGGGTTGGTAATGCTGATGGGTTCGGCAATATTGCCTCTTACTATTATATCTCCGCCAATATTCATTACCACATCCTGTATGCCGGTGGTGGCTATAATTTTTTCGGTGGCTTTGTTAATGATATAACTTTTTACAAAAGTATTTAGCACCAGCGGAGCCGTGGTGAGGTGTGTTACCGTACCGTTTTTATAATCTATTGCCCAGTGCTGCTGGTTGGCTGCAGTTACTGCTGCCTGCAATGCTGCTGCTGATGGCAGTACCTGTGTGGCAGCTGCATTTTTCCATAACTGGCTGATGGTTTCAAAAGCGGGGTTAATGGCGCCGTTGGTATTTTTCTTCCAGGTATCAAATAAGGCCAGCACTTCTATTAACTCCGGCGCTGTTTTTACAGGTATGTTTTGGGTGCGCATCCATTGGCTGAACTGGCTTTGTGCATTGTAGGCACTTAATATTTTTGAGAGGCGCTCTATTTCCTGCAGGGCTATTGTTTCTGCCTGGGCTGCCTTTTTAGCCGAGCTGGTTTGCAGCTTCATTTCAAAAGAAGTGCCCAATACATTTTCAAACTGAGAGAAATAGGTTTGGGTTTTAACCGGTGCAGGTTTATGGCTTTTGGCCCATAGTGGTGTGGTTATTAAAACGGCTGCAGTTATCATTAATAACTGACGGAAAGATTTTAAAAAACAATTCATGGCTTTCTTAAATTTTAAATATGCGGGTTGTAAATTATTAAAAATATGCAAACGCCTTTGCCGGCATTTCATATAAAACATAAACCTAAAGTTATTTGCCCCACCCCCGCCACAAATGCGACGAAAGGGAGAAAGTTGGCTACGAATGGGGAATGCAGGGATTGATGCCCGTTCTTTCTAACGAAAAACCCAAAGCCGGTGGGGCTTTGGGTGGGAGGTGATTGTAATTTAAACTATTATCGAAGAAGCGTTACATGACCATTGTACTCTTGTTTTTTTCGAAAAGTTATTTTTAGAACATCATTTTTTTGACTCGAAATATTCTTTGGAGTTCCCAATTGGTAAGAATATTTTAATGCAGGAATCTTTTTAAGAGTTAGGTTCCCTGATTTTAATGCTTCAATGACTTTTTTAGAGTTTCGTAACTCCATTAAACCCAATAAAAACTTGGTCATATCATTTTTATTAAAAATGTCTTTTATCCTTTGAGGGTCATCGGTACCGACATATTTGTCAAAGCTCTCAATATCAAAATTGTCAGAAACAGATATATCTTCTGTACATTGAATTCCTTTTGTTGAATTGCAATCGGTTTCACTTATATCACTATGGTAAAGTTTGCTATCTCCTCCAACTACTTTAAATGTTTCTAATAACTCAGTTAATGATGTTTCATCAGCATAGCCATATTTACATTTACCTCTGTGCCTTCTACCACATATTAAGCAATAATGTTTTCGTGTAGGTTTGTTGACTATAATATCTTGACTAATTCCTTGTTCGGTAAATTTTGACCTGCAATGTCCAAGACGATGCCGTCTACCACAAACCAAACATTTTACAAACCATGGTTTTCCAACACTAATACTAACCCCAACATTAAGGCCAAGACTTTGATACTTTGGTATTTCACGTACCACTGGCACAATATTCCCCAATTCCATTTGAGTTAAAGTATAATTACCATTTTGATTTGCCGAACCCTGAGGAACAAATTTCGTAGCAGTACTTTTAATTTGTGGACCAATTAAATATTGGGCTTCGCCCCAAATGCCTAATTTTCCGAAAAAATGTGATATTCTAAGATTTGGCATTAATAATAGCCCATTGGCTTTTAGTAAACTTTGGTTTAACAAACCATACTCTTTTAGTTGAGAACCATTTTGACTAATTTGAACTATACTCATTGGTTGTTGAGTCATCGTCATGTAACCAAAGCCAACCCCCCCTCTTAATATAGTTCGATTTGCTCCTACACTTATTTGTGGAGAAACTATACCTCTAAAACCGGCTTGCCTTGGGCTACCACTACCTCTCGCCTGAATAGCTGGAGGAGATGCTTGCCCTTGTATATTGTAAACATTAAAACCATCAGTGGTATAGTTACCAGTCCCAACTTCATATTGAAAACTAGAAGTTACCCCAAAATCGATACTATTGCTAATTGGTGAAATCGGTACGTAAATATCTACAAGGAGTTGAATGCCATTTAATACACTTGAATTAGTTTTTATTGAAGAACCTGGAGAATTTATACCTGATCCGATAGATAATAAAAGTCCTTTTTTATGTTTATCAATAATTGGTCCATCAATAGATCCTCCAAATCTCTCATTCTTTGCAATGACATCATCATCAGGGGGCGCCTTATCGCCACCTAAACAACAAGAATAATTAGACTGAGACAGTTCCTCAACTTTAATAACTTGAGCATTCAGTTGTTTCGCAATAATCTCTAGTCTTTTTAAAGAAACAACATGGTCGTCTTTTTGTAATAATGATTCGACACTTTTAAAATCATTTTTATTTATTTTTTTAAATCCATCTTCAAGGTAATCCGAAGCTATCGACGTTACGACAGCTCCATCTATTAATACTGCATTTTGCTTTGAGTCGTATTGAATAATCGGGACCTTAGTAATAATTCTAAAATCTTTGCATGCGAACCTCCATGGTCCAACTTTTATGGTTTTACCAGAAGGAACAGGGCCATCGCTACAACTAGATTCCCATAAAATAAAACACTTATTTACACCAGACTCATGTCTAAAACAAACTACACACCTGGCATTTGCTTTGTTTAACGAAGATGCAATTAGCAAAATCAGGCATGTAAGTATAAAAATCTTTTTCATAAATATATTTTTGCGCCTACTCTATTCCGTTTTCGGCTTCCCGGTTTTGGTTGTCTGGCAGCTTGCAAGTTTTGTTTAAACCACCGCCAAAAGCATGGAGCAAAAATGCAGCACCCTATGACCTAAGCCTCCAGTAGCGCTACGGAGTTTGGTTTCTTTTACTACCTGAAAAAAACAGGTAGAAATACCTGCTAATATTTTACCATATGTATACTAGTTTTACTAAATTCATTTCCAAACAATTATTTATTATGAAAAAAGGAAGTATTTATCTTTTAAGCATTACTTTATTTGTAATGGCTATTTTCTTTGCCGGCTGCCAGCCAGCAAATTTTGGTACCGAAGATTGGTATCATTTTATACCAAAAGACACCGCAAGGGTGTGGATTGAACGATATGATTTGAAATATCGCAGT